>JADJDU010000010.1 GCA_016702505.1 Microthrixaceae bacterium | reverse complement strand
GAGGTCGGCCTCGGGGCGGATGTCGGAGAAGCCTGATCGCAGGATCTGGTCGGGCTTGCCGGTCTGGCTGGTGAGTGGTTCCTTCCATCGAGCCATCACCAACTCGGTGGGCTTGCCGCCACACAGGTGGTCCCACCGGCCTTGTAGACCTTGCTGTCGTGGGGGTTTGAAGCCGGTGTCGGTCACAACAAGACCGACCTGATCGAAAAACTTGCGCCCATGCGGGCGCCCCCACCAGCGGCAGAGACCGAGAACGGGTGGATGTGGATCAACGCCCCACCGGCATGTGGGCATGGATCCCGAGTACGTCGGCCCCGGATGTCGGAGAAGGGACCCAACTCCTTCCCACGTCATCGTTCATTTATGGCGGGGGTGGCAGTTAAATGGTCGTACGTCGACCCATCAGCCAGCTGCCGTGGGCGGTGTGGTGTTGTCGCCGGTGCCGATGTTCTGGCATCGGGCATAGGCGACCACACCGGATCCCAGCCGCGACCAGGGCGGCGATCAGTACCGGAAGTACCAGTTGGCGCCCTTTTTCTTGAGGTGTTACTGTTCCTGCCGCGATGCGGCCACCTTCTTGGCCGAGGAGGACGAGGTCATAGACCGGCCACGCTAGACGGCCGAACCCCACCTCCCGAGTCAGCGCTGCAGTTCTCGTCGAACAGTGCCTTATAGGCCTGAGCCACCGCAGCCGGGGATGCCCAACCCTCCACGAATTCCCGGCCTCGTTCGCCCATGGCCCGGGCTTCGGCCGGGTTCTGGACCAGTTGGCCGATGGCCTTGGTGAAGGCTTCGGGGTCCCCTGGCGTGCAAACTGTGATCCCGGCCCCGGCCGCATCGACTGTAAGTTGGCCACCTTCGGTGCCAGGGTCTACCGAGGCCACCACCGCCTCCCGGCCGCCAGGATCGTGTACAGCTTGGACGGCACGCTGGAGCGGGCTGCCAGCCTGAGCGGAACCAGATGGATGTCGGCGGTTGCCGCCACCAGGCAAGCGATCCTTGGGGGCCATGTCCACGAACCCGACGCGTTGTCGAGTCCGGCCGCCGCCTTCCAGTCGCTACGAACCGCCACCAAGCTGATCACGAACACCAATGCAAGTCGGTCGTGAGCACAGGCGGCCGCGCCAGCACCTTGGGTCGAGACTGGGAGAACCCGACGTTGCCCGCACATCACCACCGTTCCTTCAAGGCAGAGACCGTGTTCGGCGCGGTAGGCGTTCTCTACGTTCCAAGTGGCCTGATCCAGTCGGTATCTGCGAAGTTGGGGATCACCTTCACCTTGGCACCGTCGCCGGCCTGGCCTCGCCTTCCGGCGATCTTGGCTCGCACGTTCGCAGCCAGGTCGTCGGACAACACGGTGACGGCGTCGGAGCGCAGGTAGGTCTCGTTCCAGCCAGGAGGCCACCGCAATCACCCGAGGATCGGTGGCAAATCCCCCAACTCGACGGCAACGTCGGGGAACGCATCTTGGATGTTGAACACGAACGGCACTCGGTGGATTTCTGGGCCGCGCCACCCGCCAAACCCAAGGTCAGCGGCGGGGACATGGCCAAGACCGGTCGGGCCGGGCGGGACTCACGATGGCAGGCCAGGCCATGCCCAGCCCGGCGAAACCGGCGGCTGAGGGCGCGGGCCGGGGATGTTGCGCTTGTCGGTGGGGAACGGTGGACAGGGTGATCCTCCCCACGGGTGTCCTCGTGACGGACCAGCTGACCTTCCCAGCCGGGCTCAATGGCGTGTTGGACGTACCAGGGCAGGAGGTCACCACACTGATCCGGTGTCCTCGTTGCGCCAACTGCTCGACGATCTGGGTCATCACCTCGCCGGTCGGAGCGAGATCCTGGAGCGAAGTGGGGGCATTGCGGCCAGAAGGTTCACCGCCCACCATCCTCCGCCCATGGCACCGGCCCGAAGGTATCCGGCGGCCAGCATCGGCGGTCCGATCCCAGGTAAGCGTGGCGGCCCGGGCCTTGGCCGCCGTGGACAGGCGGTGCTGCAATGCCGGATCGTCGAGCACATCGGCCACGGTCCTGGCCCAGGCGTCGACGTCACCGGGGTCGACCAACAGGCCTCCCGAGCCCACCACCCATGGCAGAGCCGTGGCATCGGCGGCCACCAGCGGGCGGGATGGTCAGCACCGATGGGGTCCGGGCCGACAATGGACCGGGTGGGACCACTCCCCCGGCGTGGTGGACCAGGTCGACACCGTGACGTTCCAGTGCTCGGGGAAGCCACGTCGCCTCCCGCGCCACCCGTTCAGCCCGGGAGTGACCGTCGGTATCGGCAGCCGCCACCACCGGATACCTCGCCGCCAGATCGGGGTGCGCTTCGGCGAACTGACGCAGGGCGAACAGGGTGACCTGAATCGGAGGTCCGACCTCAGAGGATCGATCTCCCCCGTCGGTGAGAGCGTTGAGAGCGCACCGTGTACTCCTCGCTTCCGCCCACACGCCCGGACCAACCACAGCAGGTTCACCGACGTGCAACGGAGCAGACGACATGTCGGTCACGGTGCCACTCGGCGTGACCGCCGCGGTCAGGCCGCGGTGCGAGACCAGGTGAACTGCTCGCTCGTTCCCGTCCCGGCTCATCCGATCGGCTCGCCGGATCGTGAGCACCGCCTCCAATGCGACCCCAATGGCCGACGGATCCAGCGGGTCAGCCAGGATCCCAGCGTCGCCGGCAACCTCCTCGGTGGCGGTGCCTCGGGATGTGACCACGGGAGCACCATGGGCCATGGCGTCGAGGACAGGCATACCGAATCCTTCTCGGATGCTGGGGAAGCAGAACACCGCGGCACCGGCGTACAGCGGCAGGAGGTCGCTGGGAGGCAGGGAAGCCGAGGGCGGCACACCGATCCCGGACCCGTCGAGAACGGCAAGACGAGCATCGAGGTCCTCGTTCCAGCCTTCGGGCCCGGCGATCACCAGGTCGATGTCACGGCCGGCCAGGCCGGCCACCGCGGCGATCACACCACTCAGGTTCTTGCGGGGTTCGATGGTGCCCACGAACAGCACGTATGGCCGGTTAAGACCCAACCGGTCCCGCATGGCCCCGATCTCGACTTCAGACACCGGGTGTGCCTCGACTCCCCAGGGGATCACCCGGATCCATCCAGGGTCAAAGCCAGCCAACCGACATTCTGGCCGCGGCCTTCGGAGGAACCAGGACCAGGCGGGCATGGCGACGGGCCAGTTCGGTCCCCCTTCGGAAGAACCGGTTGCCGTGGCGGGTGACCAGCGATGGATCGGCGAGGAAGGCGAGGTCGTGGATGGTCATGACCAACGGGGCCTTGCCCGGCGGGACCGCCACGGCGGTGGCATGGATGACGTCGACCGGTCCGGTGGCCCGTTCCACCGGTGGCCATCGGCGCGTGCCAGGCCTCGTAGAGCGCCAGACGGGGCAACGGCGCAGGTGACGCACCTCGACCCCCCGCTCGAAGGCGCCAACTGGAGGACCGTCGTGACGGCGGCCACCCCCCCCACGTCCACGTCGTCTCGGAGGCTCAAGGCGGACACGGTGCCCAGGATGGACGTGGCGGTGCCCCAGGAACCCGGTGCCAGCACTGCTCGAGGTGACGGCCACGCGCTAGCTCGTTCCACGATCCGATTCTGACCGGAACCGGGCACTGGAGGTGACACCGGTACGATGCGCACCCATGACCAGCCACTGGACCGACCGCCGTGTGCTCGTGACCGGCGGCGCCGGGTTCCTGGGCCGAGCCGTCGTGGCCCGCCTGAGGCATCAGGAGCCGAGGTGACCGTGCCTCGCAGCGCCGAGGTCGGTCTGCGGGACCGACGGGCCTGGCCGAGCTCTTCTCCCGGATCCGACGGTGGTCATCCACCTGGCCGCCCGAGTTGGCGGCATCGGCTACAACCAGGTCCACCCGGCCAGGCTGTACCTGGACAACCTACTGATGGGCACCTACGTGGTGGAAGAGGCCCGCGCACGACGTGGACAAGACGGTCCTGGTCGGCACCGTGCTCCTACCCCAAAGAGCCGCCCGTACCGTTCCACGAGGGAATCGTTGTGGAACGGCTTCCCGAGGAGACCAACGCCCCTGACGGATCGCCAAGCTCGCCCAGCTCGTGCACGCCCAGACCGCCCGCGAGCAGTACGGCCAGCAGGTCATCTACCCGATCCCCACCAACCTCTACGGACCGGGGACAAATTCAACCCCGCCGTCAGCCACGTGATCCCCGCCCTGATCAAGTGCGTGGAAGCGGTTGAGACCGGCGCCGACCACATCGAGCTATGGGGAACGGGGTCGGCCAGTCGGGAGTTCCTCTACGTCGACGACGCCGCCCGCGGCATCGTGTTGGCGTCCGAACACTACGACGACCCCGACCCGGTCAACCTCGGCACCGACCACGAGATGCCCATCCGTGAGCTGGTGACCCACGTGGCCAAGGCCACCGGCTTCGACGGCGAGATCCGCTGGGATTCCTCCAAACCCGACGGTCAGCCACGCCGGCATCGACAACCACCGGGCCCGTGAACGATTCGGGTTCCAGGCCGAGACCTCCTTCGCCGACGGACTCACCGAGACCGTGGCCTGGTACCGCTCACATCGGGCCGAAGCCGAGGCCCGGGTCGACTGACCTACGCCGCCACCCCGCTCGGCTTCACCGATGGCGAGGCCGATCAGATGCCCAACACGGTCCGGAAGTAGGCGGTGGTGCGTTCAATGCCCTCTCGAAGCTGGATGGTGGGTTCCCAGCCCAGTTCAGCTCGGGCCAAGGAGATGTCGGGCTGGCGCTGGGTCGGGTCGTCCACCGGAAGCGGTTCGAACACCAGGGGGGAAGCCGAACCGGTCACATCCAGCACCGTCTCGGCCAACTGGAGTATCGAGTACTCAACCGGGTTGCCGATGTTGACCGGACCTGTGATCGACCCGTCGAGCAGGGCCAGGAACCCCCGCACCTCATCGTCGACGTAGGTGAAGCTGCGGCTCTGGCTCCCGTCACCGAACACGGTGATGGGCTCACCCCGCAGGGCCTGAACGATGAAGTTGGACACGGCCCGCCCGTCATCTGGGCGCATCTGAGGCCGAACGTGTTGAAGATGCGCACGATCCGCACGTCGAGGTCGTGATGACGGTGGTAGGCCATGGTCATGGCCTCGGCGAAGCGCTTGGCTTCGTCGTACACCCCTCGAGGGCCAATGGGATTGACGTTGCCCCAGTAGTCCTCGGGTTGGGGATGTACCAGCGGGTCGCCGTACACCTCGCTGGTGGAGGCCAAGAAGAAGCGGGCGTCCTTGGCCTTGGCCAATCCCAGCGCGTTGTGGGTTCCGAGGCTGCCCACCTTGAGGATCTGGATCGGTATGCGTTCGAAGTCGGCCGGTGATGCCGGGCTGGCGAAGTGGAGAACGGCGTCTACCGCGCCCGGCACCCAGATGAACGTGCTGACATCGTGTTGCACGAAGGTGAACCCCGGACGGGCGAACAGCGCTTCGATGTTGGCGATCGACCCGGTGATCAGGTTGTCGATGCACACCACCTCGTCCCCTCGCTCCAAGAGGCGAGTACAGAGGTGGGACCCCAGGAATCCGGCGCCGCCGGTGACTACGACCCGACCCACGTCAGCTCCGGCCGATGCCCTCGTAGTCGAAACCGCGCCGTTGCAGGGCACCGCGGTCCAACAGGTTGCGGGCATCCACCACCCTGGGACTGACCATGGCACCCAACACCTTGTCGAAGTCGACCCAGCGGAAGTCGTCCCATTCTGTGAGCACGACCAGCGCCGCAGCCGCCTCGACCGCGCCATAGGCATCGGCGGCCAGGGAGATGCCGGCCAACCGCTGATCGGTTTCGCCCTGGGCTACCTCCACCGCGGGGTCGAAGGCCTGGACCGTGGCCCCGCGCTCCAACAGTCGACGAACCACCTGGAGGGACGGGGAGTCCCGAAGGTCGTCGGTACGAGCCTTGAAGGTGAGCCCCCAGACCGCCACGGTGACGCCGCTCAGCGAACCGCCGACCATGCGCTCGACCTTGTCGGCCACCCGTTCAAACTGCTCCTCGTTGACGGTGATGACGCCCTTGAGCAGATCGAAGTCGTAGCCCGCATCCTCGGCGATTCGTACCAGCGCCCGTGAGTCCTTGGGGAAGCAGGAACCACCCCAGCCTGGGCCCGGACGCAGGAAGGCGTCGCCGATCCGCTTGTCGTAGCCCATGCCCAACACGACGTCGTTGACGTCGGCACCCACCGCTTCACACACCGCGGCGATGGCGTTGACGAAGCTGATCTTGGTGGCCAGGAAGGCGTTCGATGCGTACTTGATGGTCTCCGCCGAAGCCGGATCGGTGACCTGGAGCGGGGCGGGAAGGCCCAGGTAGAGGCCAGCGACGCGGATGGCAGCGCTCTGGTCATCGGCGCCGATCACGACCCGGTCGGGGTGCAAGAAGTCGTGCACCGCGGACCCTTCACGCAAAAACTCGGGGTTCGAGACGACGGCCACGTCGGATCGTCCGAGCGCCTGCTCGACCACCCGGGTCGATCCGACCGGAACCGTGGACTTGTTGATCACCACCGACTCTGGCCGTAGGTGGGGTCCGATCTCGGCAGCGGCCGCCTGGATGTAGGAGAGATCGGCCGATCCGTCCTCGCCCTGGGGTGTGGGAACGCACAGGTAGATGAACTCGGCCTCGGCCACGGCCGGCGCCGCACCGAGCACGAACGACAGCAAACCGGAATGGAGACCTTCGTGGACCAACTCGTCGAGGCCGGCCTCGAGGATCGGAACCTCTCCCTTGCTCAGGGCTTCGACCTTGGCCGGCACCACGTCGGCGCACACCACGCGATGGCCGAGGTGAGCCAGGCAAGCACCGGTGGTGAGACCCACGTATCCGGTTCCGATCACGGCGACGTTGCTACCCACGGGTGAACCTCAGATTCGACGACACGAGACGGCGAACTCTACTTCCCCCCACCTGCTGCCCCCCGATGCGGGCCCGGCTCTGGCGGCGGTTCACGAGGCGTGCGGTTTGGATGTCGAGGTCAGCCGCAGGACTCACCCGGAGGCGGAGCACCGGGAAGGTAGGCACGGCCTTCGCCGGCCGGTCCGATGCCTTCGACCAACGGGATCGACACCTGGGGTTCCTCATCCTCGTCGTCGGCTTCACCTGACCGGTCAACGGTGGTGGAGGTGGTGGACGTGGTCGAGGTGGTCGTCGAGGTCGTCGACGTTGTGGTGGAGACCGACTCGGCCGGTCGAGGTGAATCGAGCACCCCCACCAGTTCGGGTCCGGTGACCACCGTTATCTCAGAGATCTCCGGATCTGGTATCAGGCGAGGTTCGGCGTCGAGGTATCGGGCCACCAGATGAGCCTGGGCATCGGCTCCGGGCGGATAGCGGACCTCGGTGACCCACACCGGCTCGGTCGAGTCAGGGCTGGCCACCTGGAAGCCGACCGCTTCGAAGCGGTCGGTGATGTCGGAGGCCTGGTCTTGTACACCCGTCCCGTTCCACACCCGGACCGTCACCGTCGACGGAAGGATCTCCACCTCTCCGGTGGCCCCTGTTCCCCGGAACTGGGCCAACACCGGCTCGGAGGCAACCTCGTCGAGCTCGAGTACGTCGGCACCACCCCGGAACACCTCACGGACGATGAGGGAGGATTGACCAAGCTTGTCGGGATCGAACCTCTGGAACGCCCGACCCAGGGTGATCAGATCGGCGGCAGTGGTGTAGGGATCCAGCGTGATGTGCTCCACCCCGGTGTCGACCATCTTGGACAGGACCACCGGGTTGCGGGCGCCCTTGGAGATGGCACGGTGCATGACCCGACGCAGGAAGTCCTGCTGGCGACGCATCCGGCCGTAGTCCGATGCTCCGTCGCTACGCCACCGGCCCTTGGCGTCTTTGTATTCGAAGTATCGGCTGCGGGCGTAGCTGAGCGACCCGTTGCGGTCGAGGTTGGTGCATCCGGCGTTCTCGACCAACAGTCCCGAGTGCTTGTCTCGCACCGGCGTCGGGAACCAGATCGGCACACCACCGATGATGTCGACCAGGCTCTTGAACCCGGCGAAGTTCACCTGCACGTAGTGGTTGATGTTGATGCCGAAGTTGGCTTCGATCGTCTTGATCAGCAGGCCCGGATTGCCGTCGCCGTAGGTGAGAGCGGCGTTGATCCGCGTCGTTCCCTTGCCGGGGATCTTGACCAAGAGGTCCCGGGGGAACGAGAGCACCTTGACGTCGAGGTTGGCCGGATCGACCCGCACCACCATGATCGTGTCCGAGCGCACCGAGCCCTGGGTCACCCGGTCCCGGCCGTTGGTGACCGGGTCGTCATCGGCCAAGCCCTCGTCGTCGTCCACACCCACGATCAGGAAGTTCTGAGGCTCACCGGGCGGCAACTGATCGGCCGGGGTCAGTTCACTGCGACCTATGTCGTTGCTTCGTTGGACGTTGGCCACCGTCCGCTTGGCCATGGCGATGGCACCGGCTCCGGCCAACGCCATCACGATGGCCACCACGTTGAGGCTGATCAGGAGGCGCTGGGGCCAGGTGCGCCGGGCCCGACGCCCGGCAGTTCGGCTGGACACGGGCTGCCACGCTACCAGCGACCCCATCGCGCCTTACGGTCACCCCCCATTGCCCCCGAAGCTCACGCGACCGGAAGTCCCAGCCCTCGAGCGATCACCAGTCGTTGGATCTCGGAGGTTCCCTCACCGATCTCGAGGATCTTGGCGTCGCGGTATTGGCGGGCGACGAGGGTCTCGTCCATGAAGCCGTACCCGCCGAACACCTGGGTGGCCATGCGGGTGGCGCTCACCGCGGATTCGGTGGCGTACAGCTTGGCGATGGCCGCTTCCTGCTTGAACGGTCGCCCCTGATCTTTCAACCACGCCGCCCGATACGTGAGCGTGCGGGCCGTCTCGACCATCACCGCCAGGTCCGAACACATGAAGGCCACGGCCTGGTTGGAGCCGATGGCGCGCCCGAAGGCGTTCCGTTCGTTGGCATAGCGGACGCTCTCCTCCAGGCAGCACTGGATGACCCCCACGGCCAGCGCGGCGATGGCCACCCGGCCGTCATCGAGGATGCTGAGGAAGTTGGCAAAACCCCGGCCCTTCTCGCCCAGAACGTTGGCCTCGGGCACCCGGCAGTCGGCGAAGGCCAGCCCGTGGGTGTCCGAAGCGTGCCAACCCATCTTGCGGTACGGCGGTTGGACCTCGAAGCCATCGGTCCCGGCCGGGACCACGATGGCGCTGATCTCGGGCTTCCCACCGCCGCCTGGGGAATCGGTGCGGGCGGTGATGGTGACGATCGAGGTGATGTCGGTTCCGGAGTTGGTGATGAACGCCTTCTCGCCGTTGATCACCCACTCGCGGGTGGTCTCGTCAAGGACGGCGCGCGTACGAGTACCGCCGGCATCGCTGCCGGCGTCGGGCTCGGTCAGCCCGAATCCTCCCAGCGCCCGTCCGGCGCAGAGGTCCGGCAACCACCGCTCACGCTGTTCGTCGGTGCCGAACTGGAAGATCGGGTTGGCGCCGAGCCCCACCCCCGCCTCGAGGGTGATGGCCAGCGACTGGTCGACGCGAGCGATCTCCTCGATGGCCACGCACAACGTGAGGAAATCGCTTCCCGAACCCCCGTATTCCTCAGGGAAGGGCAGGCCGAACAGGCCCAGCTCCCCCATCTGGGTCACCACCTCGACTGGGAAGCGGTGGTCGCGGTCCCATTCCTCGGCCTTGGGGGCGATGACCCGGTCGGCGAAGTCACGCACCACGGATCGGAACTGTTCGGTCTCGGCGGGCAGGTCGAAGTTCATGGTTTGCTCCTATGTCAAGCGGCGGCCGCGAGCAAGTCGGCGGGTGCCGTTTGGGCGGGTTGGGCGTCGGCGAGCAAGGCTCGGTAGACGACGTCGGAGAGACGTCGTTTGAGGGCTCGGAGCGCTTCGGTCTTGGTGTTGTGGTGATCGGTCAGGCGCCGGTCGATGTAGGCAATGGCGTCGTCGTGACAGCGGGCCTGAGTGATCGCGATGCGGTGGATGGCCGCGTTGAGTTGGCGGTTCCCGGTGCGAGACAGGCGGTGGCGTTCGCGGTTGCCGGACCAGACGGGCAGGGGTGCGGTGCCGTTGTGGCGGGCGTACGCGCCCTTGTGCTTGAACCGGCGAACGTCTGCGGTCTCCGCGACGATCTTGGCGGCGGTGAGCAGCCGACCCCGGCGAGGGCGAGCAGGGTCGGGGCGAGCTTGTTGACGATGCCGGTGATCCCGCGCCCGAGGGCGTGCGTCGCACGGTCAGGTGCCGGGCGTGCTCGACGATCTCGGCTGCGATGCGAGCAACCGGACCATCGAAACTCGTCAGCCGGGCAGCGATCGCGCCGAGGTTCTTGTAGGACGAGCGATCGAGCGGGCGGATCCCAGGACGCGCCGAGCTCGTGGAGATGCCAGCGAAGCCTGTTGAGGCAACGGGTCCGCTCCGCCACCAGGTCCTCGCGGTGGTCGACCAGCAGTCGCAGTTCCCGGGCAGGACCATCGAGCTGCGCAACGGGAAGATCCGGGTTGCGCAACGCGGCGTGAGCGACGGCGAGCGCGCCGATCGGGTCAGACTTGCCGTAGGTGCGGGCTGCGTCGCGAGCGTGGGCCATCAACTTGGGTGGCACCCGAACGATCCGCTCGCCCGCGGCGAGCATGTCCGACTCGAGACGGCGCGAGAGGTGCCGGCAGTCTTCGACCGCCCACTGCCGTTCGGGGCCGAACCGGTCAGCCCACCGGATGATCTCCAGGTGGTCGTCGCTGGTCGTTGCGGTCGTGGTCTTGGTGCCGAGCTGGCATCCGACGTCGTCGACCGCGACGACGGTATGGGTGCGCTTGTGCGCATCGATTCCGAGGGTGATCATGGGGCTCTGGTCGCCTTTCACGTTGGTGATCCGGACCAGAACCGGTCGGTGGGCACACCTCAGTGGGGGCGATGCCACGCTCCTATCAAGCCACGCCGGCCGGTTCTGCGCCTGGGAGCCGGCACAAAGCATGCTGCCCACGAAGGACACCGAGCGTAGGAGCCAAGCTCCCGGGCAGAGACCAGAGTGACACTGATGGGAGCGTACGGACATCGCCACCTACGCTCCGACCATGTCTTCCCCGGTCGAGATGGCCACGCCGCTGGCCGTGGTGGGAGACCGTCTGCTCACCGGGCTCCGTGACGTCACCGACGACCTGGAGGCCCTGGACAGCTCGGGGTTCTGGGCGGTGGTCCTGCCCTTCGAGGGCGAGCCCGTCTGCGCCCGGTTCGACCACATCCGCCCGGCCCGCCCGTGGCGCGGCGCCCGCTGGGTTGGGGTGGATCCCAACTCCTGGACCTCCTCGCTCGACCGAGGCGAGTTCGAGTCCCGGGTCACCGAGATCCGCTCGGCCATCGGACGTGGCGACGTCTACCAGGTGAACCTGACCAGAATGCTGAGCGCACCGTTACCGGCAGGAGCCGACGTGGCGGCTCTGGGCGCGGCGTTGGCCCAGGGAAACCCGGCTCCGTTCTCGGCGGTGGTGCGGATCCCGTCCCATGACGTCCATGTCGCCTCCGCATCACCGGAGCGGTTTCTCGAACGAGATGGGGACCGCATCTGGTCGTCACCGATCAAGGGCACGGCCGCCACCGCCGCTCAGATGCTGCCCAAGGACCGAGCCGAGAACGTGATGATCGTGGACCTAGTCCGCAATGACCTGGGCCGGGTTTGCGACTGGGGAACCATCGACGTGCCCTCGCTGTGCTCGATCGAATCCCATCCGGGGTTGGTCCACCTGGTGTCGACCGTCACCGGCAGGCTGAAGGAGGGGTCGGGCTGGTCCGACGCTATAGGCGCAACCTTCCCGCCCGGCTCGGTGACCGGAGCACCCAAGGTCTCGGCATTGACCCACATCTCGGCGCTGGAGACCTGCTCCCGCCAGATCTACTGCGGGGCCGTCGGTTGGGTGGACGCCGATGCCCGTCGTGGTGCACTCAACGTGGCCATCCGAACCTTCTGGTTCGACCATGGGATGATCCGGTTCGGAACCGGCGGTGGCATCACCTGGGATTCGGACCCCCATGGCAAATGGTTGGAGACCGAACTCAAGGCCAGACGCCTCCTGCGGGTGGCTGCTGGCAGCGCGGAGGCCAGGTAACCATGGCATCGATGTCTGGGCCCGAGTCACCCGCAGAGTCGCTGCCTCGCTGGCTGCGCCCGACCGTCACCCCTGCCGTGCATCGTGGGGTGGCTTCTTCCTGCTCGGAGTCGTCCAACTCCCCGGACCTGGCTCCCCAACGGTGACTGGGCGGTGGCCGAACTGGTGATCCGCCACAATCGAGGATGGTGCCGCTGTCGGGCCCCTACCGGCCCAGCGCGGCTACAACCATCCCTTGCCGTTGGTGTACGCCATCCAATGGCTCCCGTATCACCTGCTCGACAACGTTCGTCGGCGGGCCTGGCTACCACTCTTTGGGGAACGGGGCGTGGCTGGCCTTCTTGGTGTGGTTCATGGCCCGGCTCCGGGTGCCGTGGCTGGGCCTGGCTGCCGCCGCATCGGTGGTGATCATGGCAACCCGCACTCCCTCGGCCAGCCTGTTGATGCCGTGGAACCCGACCCTGGCCGTGGTGCCTGCTGTGGTCCTGGTGTTCGTGGCCTGGCGGGTGGCCCTGGGCAGCGGTCGCCTCCTCCCTTTGGCAGCCGCGCTGGCAGTGTGGTGCATCGGTGCCCACCTGGGGTTCGCTCCCTTCGTTCTACCGGTGGTGGGGCTGGCCGGGCTGGGCTTGGCCTTCACCACCGTCCGCACCCGAGGCCGCCCTGGCCTGGTGGCGTTGTGGCGACCGCTGGCGGCTGCGATGGCGGTGGGCCTGGTGCTCTTGTCGCCGATGCTGGTTGACGCGGCTCGCAACGGACGAGATTCCAACCCGGTCCACATCGTCGAACGGGGCCGGCTCGACGAGTCCGCAGCACGCGTACCGCGCTCGGAGTTGGCCAAGGTGCTCCGGGCTGAGTTGTCGATACCTCCAGCATGGGCGATCACCGAGCCGCCCTATGACTTCATGCTGATCGAGCGGATGCCGCGGCTTGCATGGGGGCTGGTGTTCGGAGCGTTCGCCACCGCCGCCGCGGCCCGACGTCGAGCCTGGCCGGAGGTCGTTGGCATGGGCCTGGCCCTGGCCGGGTTGGCCGGGGCGATCCTCGGGCTGGCCAACATCGAGGCGGGCGCGATCCAACCCTGGTACCTCCTCCCCGCCCACGCTGCCAGCATCGCCTTCTTCTCATTCGCCACGTGGTCGGCGGGCCGGACGCTGGCCGTCGGGGTCGAGCGGGCCGGCGCTACCGGGCGGGTGAGGCCGGTGCTAGCCGGCCAGCGCCGACCGACCTTGGCCCCCACCGTCATGGCGATCTCGGCCGTTGTGGTTCTCGCCCTGGCCGCCCGGACACTCCGGACCGACCTCCTCACCATCGACACCGACGGTCCGGTGGCGGCGTTGACCCAGGCCGCGGTCGACGCCTTGCCACCAGAAGCCCCGGTCCTTCTGGCGGGACCCATCGACTTCGACGGCTTCTACACCGCGGCGCTGGCCCTTTCCTTGGACCGGGCCGGGTTCGATGTCCGGGTTCCAGATGCCCAGCTCTACCTGTTCACCCCCACCATGGGAGCCCCATCAGACTTCGATCCGATACGGCTGGTCGTGGTCCTCAGCCAAGGCCCGACGCCGCCGCCAGAACCGGGGGCGACGCTCGTGGCCGAGTCCCCGATCGACACGATGCTCTACGCCAATGCCGACCGGATCTCGCTCTGGCAGGCCGCCCCACCGTCAGCCCCGTAGGCTGCCCCCAGGTCTTGGTGGAAAGCCGACCCACAGTCGGGGACTCACCGTTGTGGCCTGCTCTCGTCTCGATGCCCACGGCGCCGGGGGACGACCACCGCTGGGGGGTGGCATCAGATGACCAAACGAGTGTGGATGGATGATCGCCTGGTCCCGGCCGACCAGGCCACGGTCGACGTGACCGACCGGGGCTGGTTGCTCGGCCACGGAGTGTTCGAGACGGTCCGTATCGACGGGGGCATACCCTTTGGATTGTCCCGCCACCTCCAGCGCCTGCGCCGGTCCGCGGCAATCGCTGCCATCGATCTGCGCTGGGACGACGACGCACTGCACGGAGCCGTCAAAGCCACCACCGATGCCGCCGTCTCCGACCTAGGGGTCTTCGACGGGCGTCTGCGGGTCACGGTGACGGCTGGCCCCGAGGGCGGCTCCCCCACCTTGTTGATCACCGCCATGGTGGGCCCACTTCCGACCGGCCCGGCCGCTGTCGTCCTCTCCCCTTGGTCGGTAAACGAGCATGGTCCCCTGGTGGGGGCCAAGACCACCTCACGCCTCGACTACACGCTGGCGTTGCACGAGGCCCGCAACCGGGGTGCCGACGAGGCGGTGCTGGTGAACACCGCCGGTCACCTAGTGGAGGCCTCGGCATCGAACCTGTTCTTGGTGGTGGCCGGACGCCTGTCTACCCCGGCACTGTCAACCGGGTGCCTTCCGGGGGTCACGCGTGACCTGGTCATGGAGTCGAGCGAGGTCGCCGAACGCGACGACCTGACCATCGACGACCTTCGCTTCGCCCCTGAGGCCTTCCTCACCTCCACCACTCGCGGGGTTCAGCCCATCTCGACGGTGGACGGAGGACCGCTCCGATCCGTACCCGGCCCCCTGACCCGTTCGGCCGCCGTGACCTTGGACACCCTGCGGGCAACCAACCCAAACCCATAAGGGTCCTAGCGGATAGGTCCGGTCGTCGTCGCTGCGAGGGTGATCAGACCGAGGCTTCGCCTCGGTTTAGCCATGCCGTATTTATGGGTCGGCTCGCCTATTCGCTCGCCTCCTAAGGGTCCTGGCGGATAGGTCCGGTCAAGGTCAGATCAGGGCAGCACGGAACTGTTGGGAGCGGGTCTCCCAGTTGCCGATCCGGGCCGGGGTGGGTGCCGCTGGTGAGAAGAGGATCACACCTTCGGATCCGGAACGCTCCAAGGCAATCGCCGTAGCTTCGGCAACCGACTCGGCGGCACCGATCAGGTCCAACCCGCACCGCCGGGCCAGGTCCGAGCCGGTGTCGGCCAGCGCTACTCCTTCCAGGCGCCCCTGGGGCCAGAGGGCCACCTCGGCGGCCAACGGGGTGGCGTCGACGTTGCGATCCACACCACCAACCAGAACGATGGTGGGTCGCCCAACCTTGCGCAGCCAGGCCAGCGCCGCGGCGGTGGCGGTGGGGTTGGAGGCCAAGGCATCATCCAGGCACAACAGGCCAGGCGGACACGGGCACGGGTCGAGACGTCCAGGCATGCTCGATGCCGCCGCTTCCAGAACCGCCTCGGGGGTGGGGGTGGGACCCCCCAGGCGGTGAACCACCTCGACAGCCAGCGCCGCGTTGGCCACCCGGTGGGGTGGAAGTTCCAACGGGCCGGTCGGGGTGGGGACCACCACCGCATCGATACCCATCTCGGCAAGGGCCCCGCGCGCCGAGGGCGACGATTCGGCCACCAACGCGGACCCAACGGTGCCGCCTTCGTTGCGGAACAGGCGGAGCTTGTCGGCCCGATAGCGGTCCACTCCGCCATGCCAGCTCAGGTGGTCCTCGGCCATGTGGGTGAGCACGCCCAAGTCGGGAACATGGTGGAGGTCTGAGGCCTGGTAGCTGGAAACCTCCAGTACCGCCACCGGGGCCTTGCGGTCCCACCGGTCGCTGAACACCGGTGGCCCCAGGTTGCCAGCCACCCCCACCCGGATCCCGTGGGTGGCAGCCAGCGGTGCGACCAGCGCGGTGACCGTGGACTTCCCCTTGGTGCCGGTGACGCCGACGACGGTGCGAGCCGAACCGTGTGTTCCCATCCACAGGTCCAGCGGTGTGGTCATTGACGCCCCGGTACCGAGGGCCTCCACCAAGGGAGCCTGATAGCGCGGAAAGCCCGGGGATCGTACGAACACCTCACCCCAGCGAGCCGCCTCATCCAACGTCGCCATCATCTCTGGACCGATCAAAGGGTCGAGCACCTCGACTCGATCCTCCACCACCCTTACGTCAGCCGGGCCGGCGGCCAGGACCGGGCCAATGGTGGAGGCGACGTCTTCTCCCAACCCGAGCAGTACAACCCGGCGGCCGGTCAGCTCACCTAGGTGCACGGTCGGCCTCCGATGCCATCGCCAGCGCCCGGTCGATGTCGGCGACCAGGTCCCGGACCCGGTCCCGGTAGTCGGGGGGCAATCCCTGGACCGAGTCGATCCTCAGGAAGTCTCCGGCTCGACGGTCATCGGCATCGAGCAACGCCTGTGCCTCGGTTCCCAGCGCCGAGATCACCGTCTGCCCCGACCAGCGGGACTGCGACGCCAGGATCGTCACCGCCGCCGCTGACTCGTGACGCTCGCCGACGCAGTCGAACGGCTTGGCATCGGACCAAAGTTCCCGCACCGGCTCCACGTGGTCGACGCGGTCCAACAGGTCACCGCCGTACTGGGCCGCGATGTCGGTTGGGCTCGACGCTGGCGCCAACATCAGGGCGGTGAACAAGCACTTGGCGCATTCACCGCAGGCCTTCTGGCTGCGACTCGCTTCGTTCTCGTTCCACACCGTGAACACGCGGTTGCACGACACGATGTGAGGGGCCAGTCCTCGGGCCGCGACCGCGGCGCCGATGGCCAGTTCCGTAAGTGGGCGCAGGAGCGAGAACCACCGGACCCCGCTGGCCTCGAAGGCGGTGCTCAACAACCGCTCGGCTTCGGAGGACTTGGACCACTGGTGGTTGACCGCCACGCCGTTCCCGTCGATGAGGCTGGGCTCGTCAGCGGAGCGCTCGATGCCCATCACGACGTCGGGGGCACCGATGGCCACCGCGGTGAGGACCGCCACGGCCGAGGTCACCGCTGTGACCGGGACGTGGCCGTTGGTGGCCCCGGCGGCCACCAGATCTCGCAACCGCGGGTCGAGGCGTCGGGTGACGCCGAGCATCGGGCGACCCAACGCCTCGGCCAAGTGGTGTTGAGCGCCCACCGGGTTGACGGCGAAGAGCTGCCCGTCGGGGACCAGCGAGGCGACCAGCGCCGAGTCCTTACCCCCTCCGACGGGCACCAGCGCCGGGGCCGAGCCGACCTCGGGCTCTTGGGCCGGCTCTCCGGTGAAGGTGACGGAAAGGTCTCCAGCTTCCTCGCGTAGGTCCACGGGGACGGGTACGACGATGGCGTTGCGAAAGGCCAGTTCTCGCAGCCCCTGGTCATAGACCCCCGCCAACAACCGCCTTTCGGGATCGCTGAGAACGGGCACCACCAGCGGGCTGGGAACGATGCACTTGTAGTACGAGACTCCGGCGAGGAGGTGGAGGTGCCGCACCGCCGATCGGGACCGGACCGTGTCGGCCAACGGCACCGGTAGCTCGACCTCTTCCACCAGGTCCACCGGCCCCGAGGCCGACGACAGCCGGTAGGGCAGGCGTATCAGGGCGCGCCCGTCTCGGTTGTGGACCGACGGGGCCAGCAGCACGAAAGGGCCGTCAAGGGGGGGCTGGGGCACCGGTTCGGTCACCGGATAGGTCTCCTCGGATGCGGGCGGCGGTCGGTCAGCCTACCGGGGAGGGAAGAATGGCCCCATGACCCGTCCCGTCCTGATCGTGTTGGTCGTGGTGAGCCTGCTGACCGCGGCGTGCACCACCGACGACGATCCCCAGGCCGACCGGCCCACCACCACGACCAACCCCCGAAGCGATGGCGATGAGGGCGATACCGCGCCACCGGTGATCGAAGACGCCATTCGGATCGAGGTGCTGAGCAGCCATCCCGATCGCGTCAGCGGTAACGACGCTCGTATCCGTGTCACCCCCGAACCGGGAGGATCGGTGGCCGACCTCGGGGTAACCCTTGACGGCACAGACGTCACCAGCCAACTCACCGAGGTCGACGGTGTCCTCGAGGGCGTGGTCAGCGGTTTCGTCGAGGGGACGACCACCCTGCGGGCACGGCACGATTCGAACCCCGGTGAGGAAGCGGTGCAACGAGTCCGGGCCTGGCCGCTGACCGGTCCCATGATCTCGGGACCCCACACACCGCTGGCGGCATGCTCAACGGAGGCTCACGGTCTCGGCGCTGCCACCGATGCCAACTGCTCGGCCCCCACCACCGTGACCTGGCGTTACGTTGCCACCGACGGGCGGGTCCTGGACCTCGAGGACCCCTCGGTCGTGCCCGCCGACGTCGCCACAGTGACCTTCGACGACCGCCAAGGCACCTACGAGGGACCATTCTTGTTGCGTCACGAGCGCGGCGTCCTCAACCGGTCCATCTATGACATCGTCACCGTCCAACCCGGCCCCGGATCGCAACGGTCGGATTCTCCAGCCTGGTCGGGGAGCGTGGTGTATCGCTTCGGAGATGGCTGTGGCGCCACCTACGGACAGGGCCGATCGCTCGCGCCGGCCGAAGACGTCGAGCTGTTGTCCCGAGGCCATGCCGTAGCCACCGCCACCTTCAACACCGGTGCCGTGCAATGCAACGACGTGGTGTCGGCCGAGACGGTGATGATGGTCAAGGAACGACTAATCGAGGAGTTCGGCGTCCCGGCGGCGACCATCGGCGAGGGTCGTGGTTTCGGCGCGGCCCAAGCCCACCTGATCACGCAGAACTACCCAGGGGTCCTCGACGCGGTGGTGGCCGTCGAGCCGTTCCCCGATGTCGTCACCGTCCTCAGCGGAGCCGCCGATTGCGTCCTGCTCCAACGTTGGTACTCGACGCCGGCCGGGAGTGCCCTGACCCCGGCCCAGCAGGGCGCGATCAACGGCCACGCCACCAACGCCACATGCCGGAATTGGCACCAGCGCTTTGGTGGCGTGGTCGATCCCACCACCGGATGCGATCCCGGCATCGATGCCTCCCAGATCTATGAGCCGACCACCAACCCCGGCGGGATCCGCTGCACGATCTTCGACCAGGCCGTCAACGTGTTCGGGCCAGACCCCGACAGCGGGGCCGCCCGGCGCCCCCTGGACAACGTCGGGGTGCAGTACGGCTTGAACGCCCTCAACGACGGCACCATCAGCTTCCAGCAGTTCATCGCCCTGAATCGAGACGTCGGAGGGTTCGACGGCGACGGCCGCCACCAACCGGCCCGGGCCGAAGCCGATCCCGACGCGGTGGCCACCACCTACGAGACGGGTCGGGTCTCGAGTGGTGTCGGTGATCAGAACATGGTGCCGCTGATCGAGGTCGACGTCTGGAACGACCCGGTCGGGGAGATCACCGACTTCCTGCGCCCGTTCTCGCTCCGAGACCGCCTGACCCGCGGGGCGTCCCCCGAGCTGGCTCCGGGCTTGCGCATCTGGAGCCGCGAGCCGACACCGGGTGGCGCGGCCGCCACCACCGAAGCAGCGGAGGCCCCCGCTCGGCTAGCGGCCATCGACACGGCCGCAGACTGGCTCGATGCCTTGGCCACCGCCAGAGGGTCACGCTCGGAGGCCCTCGATGAGTCTCGCCCCGACGAGGCTGGTGACAGCTGCCTACCGCCCGGTACCACCGCTCCCATAAGAGGCGTGCACGTGTGGGACGAGGACGGAACCTGCCAGAAGCGGTACCCGGTGAGCGGCTCACCACGGACCGCCGCGGGTGCGCCTCGGGCCGACGACGTCCTCAAGTGCGAGCTGAAGGCCGTGGATCCCACCGACTACGAGTTCGACCTGACCAACGACCAGTACGAACAGCTCCTCGAGGTGTTCCCCACCGGTGTGTGCGACTGGATGTTCAGCGGGGTCGGCCAGGTCTCACCGAGCATGCCCGACCGCACCTTCGAGGACGTGGTCACCCCCGAACAACTCGCCTGACCACACCGAGCCAAGGCGTCGGCCGCCAGGCCGGCGACCGAACTCCGCCGGAAGGCTCTGCCTTTCGGTGGATCCAGGATTAGGACGGGCGCAGGTGGACCACGTCGCCTACCGCGACCACCCGACGGCCACCTTCGACGGGTTCGATCACCAGATGGCCCTCGGCGGTGACGTCGACGGCCGTTCCCACCAAGTCGTCACCGCCCAGATCCACCCGAACCCGACGTCCCAGGGTGGCCGATCGGTCCCGCCACCGCACCAACACAGCCTCGGCCCCACCCGGGCCCACCAGCTCGCCGTAGCCGTCATCGAGTGCTTCGAGCAGAGCGATCAGGAGGTCGACCCGATCAGGGACAGGAACATCGCCGGCCACGATCCCGTCCAGAGCCACCGCGGTGTCCTTCAACTCGGGGGGGAAGCCATCTCCCCAGGCCACGTTGAGTCCCATGCCCGCCGCTACCGCGGCCCTTTGCGCCGGACCCGGTTCACGCCATCCCGACGCCGCCGCCACCCCCGGCGGCCACTCCGCCTCGGCCAGGATGCCGGCCAGCTTGCGATCTGGTACCGATCCGTCACCGGGCCAGACCAGGTCGTTGGGCCACTTGAGGCGCGGGGTGAGACCGGTGAGACGGGCCACGGCATCGGATGCGGCCAGGGCCAACACCATCGTGGTGAGACCAGCCACCGGGGCCGGGGGCCTCATCAAGACGGTGAACAGCAGCGATGCATCGGCGGGTGCTGCCCACACCCGATCCCGCCGACCCCGACCAGCGCCTTGGTGGTCGGCCACCAGTACTACCCCCTCGGGCTCACCGGCTCTAAGGAGATCCAACCCGTCGGTGTTGGTGGAACCGGTCGTCGCCACCCACCGAACGTCGGCGAATCGGCGGCCGGTGACGGCGGCACGCACCCGTTCCTGGCGCCCCCGCGCCAGTTCGACGTCATGGTTCAGGTCGGCGCCGGTGTCGTTCATCCATCGCAGTGAACCACAGCCCGCCACCCGAGGGTGTGGGCCCATGGGCGCGCCGACTAGACATTCTCCTCGTGCTCTCCAAGATCCTGATCGCCAACCGGGGTGAGATCGCCGTCCGGGTCATCCGTGCCTGCCAGGAGCTGGGCATCTCGACGGTGGCCGTGTACTCCGATCTCGACCGCAACGCCCTCCACGTCCGACTGGCCGACGAGGCCTACGCCCTGGGCGGCCAGACCGCGGCCGAGAGCTACCTGAACACAGACAAGATCCTCGAGGTGATCGAGCGCTCCGGCGCCGACGGCGTCCACCCCGGCTACGGGTTCTTCTCGGAGAACACCGACTTTGCCCGGGCCATCACCGAACGGGGCGTGACCTTCATCGGCCCGCCGCCCGAAGCCATCGAGGTCATGGGCGACAAGGTCTCCAGCCGCATCGCCGCGGAGAAGGCCGGTGTGTCCGGCGTGCCCGGCACCTCGGAGTTCTTGACCTCCGGCGACGAGGTCGTGGCCTTCGGTGAGGCCCACGGCTGGCCGGTTGCCATCAAGGCTGCCTACGGCGGCGGCGGTCGCGGCATGCGCGTGGTCAACACCGCGGCCGACGCCCACGAAGCGCTGGCTTCGGCCCAGTCCGAGGCCCTCAAGGGCTTCGGACGAGACGAGTGCTACGTGGAGCGGTACCTGACCCGGCCCCGCCACGTAGAGATGCAGATCATCGCCGACCAGCACGGCAACTGCGTGT
This sequence comes from Microthrixaceae bacterium, assembly GCA_016702505.1. Classification (NCBI taxonomy): domain Bacteria; kingdom Bacillati; phylum Actinomycetota; class Acidimicrobiia; order Acidimicrobiales; family Microthrixaceae; species Microthrixaceae bacterium. Next base: position 222,589 of record JADJDU010000010.1, on the reverse strand, counting down.
GGGTCGGCGAACGTGACTGCTCGGTCCAGCGCCGCCACCAGAAGCTCATCGAGGAGTCCCCGGCGCCCAACTTCCCCGACGAGACCCGCCAAGCCATGGGTGAGGCCGCGGTCCGGGTGTCCCAGGCTTGCGGCTACACCAACGCCGGCACGGTGGAGTTCTTGTTCCAAGACGGCGAGTTCTACTTCTTGGAGATGAACACCCGTCTCCAGGTGGAACACCCCGTCACCGAGATGGTGACGGGCATCGACCTGGTCCGTGAGCAGATCCGGGTGGCCTCGGGCCTACCGCTGTCGTTCACCCAAGAAGACATCGAGCGTCGCGGCTGGGCCATCGAGGTCCGGGTGAACGCCGAGAACCCCACCGGTGGCGCCTTCCTCCCCGCGCCGGGCCACATCGACAAGCTCGTTCCGGCCCAAGGCTTCGGAACCCGCTGGGATGGCGGTTACGAGAGCGGCGACGAGGTCAGCCAGTTCTACGACAACCTGGTGGGCAAGCTGATCGTGTGGGGCTCGGACCGTCCCACCGCCATCGACCGGCTCAAGCGGGCCATCCGCGAGTTCGTCATCGACGGCATCGACACCACCCTCCCCGCACAGCTCGCCATCCTCGACAACGCCACGTTCGTCGACGGCGAGCACTCCACCAACTGGTTGGAGAGCGGCGCCGTGGACTTCACCGGCATCACCGGACGCCTCGGCGGCACCGACCCCGAGGCCGCTCCCGCCGCCGATGGCGAAGAGCCCGAGGCCAAGGTCCGGCGAGACGTCGACGTGGAGGTCAACGGCAAGCGGTTCTCCGTGGCCATGTGGGTCCCCGAGTCCCAGCTTGCCGCCGCGCCGGCCAGCTCGGGCGGCGGTGCCGCCAAGGCCAAGCCCCGCCGCAAGGGTGGCGGATCTGGCGGCGGTGGCGGTGCCGGGACCGGCGTGATCGTGGCCCCCATGCAGGGCACGATGTTCAAGGTCAACGTGGCCGCGGGCGACACCGTCGAAGCCGGCCAGGTCGTGGCCGTGCTCGAAGCCATGAAGATGGAGAACAACGTCTCCACCGACGTGGCCGGCACCGTGGCCGAGGTCAAGGTGGAGCCGGGCCAGGCCGTCGGCTCAGGTGACGTCCTGGTGGTCATCACCCCCACCGAGGGCTGATCCCACCAGCACCGGCTGGTCTTCCCGGTCCTCGGGTACGAGATCGACCGCTCCCGGACCCTGCCCATCGTCGAGATCCACGTGCTCGCTGATCCCGACGCGCTCGTACAGGCGGCGCATCGGCGCCGGCGCCCACCAGTTGGCCTCGCCAGCCAGCCGCATGCAGGCCGGCACCAGCGTGCCGCGGATCACGAACGCGTCCAACAGCACCGCCAACGTCAGGCCCACGCCGAAGAGCTTGATGAACGACACCTGCGACGTGGCCAGAGACAGGAACACCACGGTCATGAGCAGGGCGGCCGCGGTCACGATGCGCCCGGTACGAGCCAGGCCTCGAGCCACCGAAGCAGTGTTGTCGGCACCGTTGTCGTGCTCCTCCTTGATGCGTGACAGCAGGAACACCTCGTAGTCCATGGACAGGCCAAAGGCCACGCAGAACATGAGGACCGGGACGGTGGCGGCCAGCGATCCGGTGGGGGTGAAGCCCAACAGGTCTGCCCCGTTGCCGTCCTGGAAGATCCAGACCATGGCTCCGAAGGTGGCCGAGAGGCTCAACACGTTGAGCACCAACGCCTTCAGCGGTACGACCACGCTCCCGAACATGAGGAACAGCAGGACGAAGGTGACCACGGCGATGATGGCCAGCGCCCACGGGACATCGCCGACCAGCGAGGCCTTGGAGTCGACCAGGCTGGCCGATGGTCCACCCACCAAGTGCTGATCGCTCACCAACCCGGTCGAAATGGCCCGCAGATCACGGGCCAGGCGCTCCCCGACCAGAGACATCGGCTCCACCGACGGGGTGACCGACAGGTAGGTGGCGTGATCACGCTGGAAGCGCTCGGTGAGACGGGGATCGGCCGATCCGGGGATCACCACCTGGCCCGGTTCGCAAGGCACTCCGGCGAGCGACCCGGTGCCGCCGCAGTAGATCCCGGTCTCGGCATCCACTCGAGCTACGCCATCGAGGCGGGCCAGCGCCGACGCGTAGGCGTCGACCTGGCCGGCGCGCTCTGGGACCGACTCGGTCCCGGTGATCACCACCGATGCCGCCCCCGCCTCGGTGGAGTCGAACTCGGTTCGCAACAGGTCGTGAACCTGGCGGGTCGGGTTGGATGGCGGCAGCACCCGATCGTCGGGGAGCCCCAGGTTCAGACCCAGGACCGGTGCTCCCAGCACCACGAGACCACCCACCACCACGAACACCACGGGCCAAGGTCGACCCATGACCAGTCCCGCCACCCGATGCCACACCCCGGCCCCATCGTCGCCAGCCGCGGTCGCCGGTCGCGGCCGGCGCCCAACCGGGAGAGCATCGATGCGATGACCGATCGCAGCCAACATGGCGGGTAGCACCAGGATCGCCAACACCCCGGTAATGACGGCCACCATCAGCCCGGCGTAGGCGAAGCTGCGCAGGAAGGCGATGTCGAACACCAACATGGCGCTCAGCGAGATCGCCACGGTGACCGCCGAGAACACCACCGTTCGACCCGCGGTAGCCACCGTGCGCCGTACGGCCACCAGCGGCTCGTGGTGCACCAGTTCTTCGCGATAGCGGCTCACCACGAACAGCGAATAGTCGATCGCCAACCCCAGACCCATGGCCGTTATCAGGTTCAGGGCGAACACCGAGACCTGGGTGAGACCGCTGACCACGTACAGCGCAAGGAACGACGACACCACCGCCAGGGCTCCGATAGCCAGGGGAATGGCGGCCGCCACCACCCCTCTGAAGATGAACAGAAGGAGCAACAGCGTCAGCGGAACCGCGATCATCTCGGCCCGCAGCAGGTCGTGCTCGACCGTCGAGTCCACCGCCGCGAACAAGGGCCCCATGCCTCCGGGGGCCACCGTCACCGGCGAATCGGGGTCGTCTCGCCGGTACTCCTCGGTGATGCCACGGGAGAACTCGACCATCAGGTCGTCGTTGTCGGGATAACGGGCCAGGATCAGGGCCCGGTCACCCTGAGAGGACCCGAGCGGATTTCCAGCCGGCAGGTCCCAGTAGGACAGGACGTCGTCGATGGTCAGACCGGCGTGGGATTCGCCGGCCAACTCCGCCGCCAGATCGCGCCCCGCCGCTTCGACCTCGGGAGCATCCACATCGCCGTCACGGGCGGTGACCAGGAGGATCACGTTGGGGGTTCCGGTACCGAACTCTTCCCCTACCAGTACCTCGGCGCGCGTCGACTCCGAGTCAGGGTCCTCGAAGCCTCCCGAACTGAGGCGCTCGGCCACCCCTCCGCCGACCAGCCCCGAGAACACGAAGACCACCAGGGCTCCGAGGAGGACCATCCGGCGGTGGCGGATGGCGAAGTCGGCGATCCTTGTCAGCAGCATTGGAAGCTGACCCAACCATGTGAGCCGCTTCCCGTCTACGTGCAGTTGTCACACCACCGCAATCTGCGGTTAGGAGGCGCAGTCGGCGAACACCTTGGTGACGGAGTCGGGCAGCTTGGAAGCCGAGTCGGCGTTGATCATCTGTTCGTTGATCTCCATCAGCTCGTCGAAGTCGACGCCGGTGTCCTTGTCGCTGAGAGCATCGAAGGCGCACTGGCAGAAGTTCGATGGAAGCGAAGCCGACTCGTCTGCCTTGGCATCGGCAGCGGCCGTCTCCTTGCACCCGTCCAAGAATGCCGCTTCGAGATCGTCGTAGCTCCCGGCCTGCGATTGGCCGGTTCCACAACCGCTGAGCATCGACCCCACGACGACCAAGCCAGCCACGGAAAGGGCCAGACGGCGACGGATCGGGTTTGCGGGCACGGCTGTCTCCTTATCTACGACACCTCAACGCTAGCGGTCACACCCGTGGGCACCGAAGCCGTCCCTGCGGCACCGCCTCGGTGTGAGAAAGCGCTGAGGGGGTGGCCCTAGGGCCACCCCCTCAGCAGATCCGACCAGTGCTCCCCCCGGATCACCTGCCGGAAACTCGTTGCGACGACTCAACCAGGAGAGGTTGTCGCGCTGCACAACAAGTTTCGGTCAGCTACCGCCCTTTCTGCATGAGCCGTTAGGCCCAAAATCGCCTGGAGGTCGTTCCGGTCACCTAGGGCCCGAGCGGTCAGGTCCAGTTGTCGTCGCTGCGAGGTTGATCAAACCGAGGCTCCGCCTCATGCGCAGTTCCTCGAATGCGACCACACCCAGGTCGACGGGTCGGACCTCACCGGTCGGCTGCCAGCCCTGAGCTTCGTAGAAGGCCCGGGCCCTTCGGTTGGACCGCAGCACCGAAAGCACCTGGTGATGAAGCCCAACCTCGTCCAGCCATACCGAGGCCGCTTCCAGCAGTCGGCGACCGCCGCCCCGCCCTTGGGCGTGGGGATCCACGTACAGCTCCCAGATCTCACCCATCGCACCGTCGGGTCCTTCACCCACGACGTCATCTGGGTGAGCCGGGCCGCAGTCGACGTAGCCGTAGACGTGGCCGGGACGACCCCAGACCAACAGGCGATGCTGGCGGCTCGGCGGGACCATGGCCCTACCGACCCAGTAGGCGGCCGGAGGCACGACATCACGCCCGTCCAGGAACGCATCGGGCAGGATCCCGCCGCGGTAACTGGTCCCGAACGCCCGCCACTTGACGGCCGCCACCGCCGCCCCGTCCAGCGCGGCGGCGACCCGTACCGGTTCGTCCTCTCCCGGAGGTCCCACGAACGGCATGGGCAGCCCCAGGCCGAAGCGGCGGCGGATGAGGTGGGCCCGGGCGCTGTCGGCCGGCTCGGGCACGGCGGGAGCAGGATCGGGCTGGGCCCGCACCAGGCTGATCAGTTCGGCCACGGGATCGGCCACGACCACCTCTCATCGCCCCCCGGTCGTAGCCAGGTCATAGACCCGGCGTCTCGACACTCCGAGCTCACGGGTCACCGACGCCACCGCGTCACGGGTGGATGCACCCGCCGCCTGTTCGCGGGCCAGCGCCGCCAGGACGTCATCGTCAGACACCGGCCCGGGGGCCGGGGCACCGTCGAGGACGATCACGAACTCACCCCGGGGCTCGACCTCGGCCACCCGGGCTTGCGCTCCGGTCAGGTCGCCCCGCCACACCTCTTCGTGCAGCTTGGTGAGCTCTCGGGCCAAGACCACCCGACGGCCACCTCCACAGACATCGACCAGATCGGCCAGGGTGCGGGCCAGGCGATGGGGTGCCTCATAGAGGACCACCGTGCGCCGCTCGGCCGCCACCTCGGCCAGCCGTCCGGATCGGCCGGACCCCTTGCGCGGCAGGAACCCCTCGAAAACGAACCGCCCGACCGCCAGACCGCTCTGCACCAACGCCGCTAGCGCCGCCGACGGACCGGGGATCACCTCGACGAGCACACCGGAATCGACGCACGCAGCCACCAACCGCTCACCCGGGTCCGACACGCCGGGCATCCCGGCATCGGACACCAGCGCCACCGTGTCCCCGGCCACGAGGCGCGACACCACAGAGGCGGCCACCTCGGCTTCGGTGTGGTCGTTCACCACCTTCAAACCCGGTACCCGGATCCCGAAGTGGGCCAGCAACCGACCGGTGCGGCGAGTGTCCTCGCAGCAGACCAGGTCAGCCGATCGCAGCGCCTCCACCGCACGCGGGCTCATGTCTCCGAGGTTGCCGATGGGCGTACCCACCAACACCAGCTTGCCCTCGGTCACGACCGGGCCGATGGGTGCTCGCCGCGGATCTCCAAGCGGTCGCCCACGCACAGACCCCAACGGGCGAAGGCCCCAGCCTCGGCCTCGACCACGTTGTTCGCCTTCCACACCGGCAAGGTGATCCGATGGGGAACGACCCTCATCGTCTTGATGACGACCAGGTCGACATCGCAGAACGCCACGTCTATGGGAAAGCGCATGCCCACCGAGTGGACCGACCGAGTGCCCTCGAACACCAGCGCCCCCTCGAAGCCGTCGCGCCCCAATAGGCCTCGCCGGCGGGCTCGGCGGCCTTCGGCGACCTCAGCGCTGGCCAGCACCTCGTCGTCGCGCAGCAACCAGGGCATCGGATGGCCTAGACGTTGAACCTGAACTCGAGGACGTCGCCGTCCTCCACCACGTACTCCTTGCCCTCCACCCGGATCTTGCCCACCTCTCGGGCCTTGCTCCACGAACCGATCTCGAGCAACTCGTCCCAGTGGATGACCTCGGCTCGGATGAACCCACGTTCGAAGTCGCTGTGGATGCGGCCCGCACACTGTGGCGCCTTGGACCCGGCCCGGAAGGTCCAGGCCCGTGATTCCTTCTCGCCGGTGGTGAAGTAGGTACGGAGACCCATGAGTTGGTACGCGGCGTGGATGAAGCGCTCGAGGCCGCCTTCGCCGAGACCGAGCGCCTCGAGCATCTCCAGGCGCTCCTCACCGGAGAACTGGGCGGCTTCGGCCTCCAGTTGGACGCACATGCCGATCACTTCGGCCCGACCGGCCAGTTCGGCCTCGACCGGAGCGATGATCTCGGGAATCCGATCCAGGTCGTTCTCACCTACGTTCACCAGGGCCAGGACCGGCTTGTTGGTGAGCAGGAACTCTTGGTCCAACACGGTGCGCTGATCGGTGCTCAGGTCTGCTCGGTAGATCGGGGTCCCGTCGGCCAGGACCTTGTGGGCCGCGTCCAGCGCTTCCACAAGTTCGGTGAGCGACTTGTCTTGCTTGGCCGCCTTGCGCCTCTTCTCGACGCGGCTCTCGACGGTCTCGAGGTCGGCGAGGGCCAGCTCGATCTCCAGCACCCGCAGGCATTCGAGCGGATCCGAGGGCCCGGGAACATCGTCGTCTACGAAGGCCCGCAGCAGGTAGACCACCGTGTCCACCTCGCGGATGTGAGCCAGGAACTGGTTTCCCAATCCTTCGCCGGTGCTGGCCCCTTCCACCAGGCCACCGATGTCGACGAACTGGACGCTGGCTGGCACCACCTTGCGGGCGCTGGACATCTCGGCCAGACGCTCCAGACGACGGTCGGGGACCTTGGCCACCCCCACGTTGGGATCGGTGGTGGCGAAGGCGTACGGCGCTGCCAACGCCCCTCCACCAGCCAGGGCGTTGTAGAGAGATGACTTGCCCGAGTTGGGGAGACCGACGAATCCAAAACGTTCCATACCGAGGGGAAACCTACCGGGCCGAGGTGGCGACCTCAGCCTCGACCCCAGCCACCGCTGGCACCCATATCCCGCGATCAGCGCCCGGGCGTTAGAGCGACCAGTTGGACGGGCCTTGGTTCTTGGCCCGGTACATCGCCACATCGGCGCGCTCCAGCAGAGCCTGGGGTGCGCCGACCCCGTCGTCGATGGCCAGACCCACGCTGGCCGCCAGCGCATCGCTCTCGTCGCCCACGATGGCTTTGAGCAGTTGTTCGGCCCGCCGCATGGCACTGGGATCGGCGATCGATGTCGGCACCGTGTGGACCAACACGAACTCGTCTCCCCCCAGCCGGGCGGTCACGTCCTCGCCCGCCACCGCAGCCAACCGTCGGGCCAGTTCCCGCAGGGCGGCGTCCCCGGCGGCATGGCCGTGACGGTCGTTGATCCCTTTGAGGTCATTGAGGTCCACGAAGAAGACGGCAGTGGTCAGCCCCTCAGATGACCTGGTTTCGTTGACCATCTCGTTGAACCTCTCGCTGAACCCGAAGCGGTTGAGCAGCCCGGTGAGCGAGTCGTAGCGGGCGGCCCGCCACATCTCGTGGTGGAGGTGGTGGCGATCGACGGCGACGGTGAGCAGTTCTGTCAACTCGGGGGCGGCGTGGAAGAACTCAAGCCTGGCGATGATGGTGTGATCGAACCAGACCAGCAGACACCCATCTCCGTCACGGTCATCTCGTATTGGCGCCACCCCGAAACCGGCGAACCCCTGAGCCCTGGCCGCGTTGCGCAGGTTCTCGGGCAAGGCCGCCCCGTCTACGACCACGATCGGGTCGGCCTGGCGGGCCAGGTCCCACGGGGCGGCTAGGTCGGCATCGGCCAACTCACCACGGGCGTGGGCCACCAAGAGGCCGTCGAGGCCGTGGACGTGCACCTGAGGCCCTTCGTCGCCATCGGGAAGGACGACGGCCATGCCGGTGTGGGGCCACCGCCCTTGGACCGCCTCGGCGATGAGCGCCACCGTCCTATCCAAGGGAAGCCCTTCGGCCACCGAACGAAGGGCTCGGTTGACGGCCCGGCGAGCCGACGATTCGCGAGCCACGACGGTCACGTAATCGTGACCGTCTCGGGTGATAACCCCGGTCTTGATCTCGACGTCGCGGATGTTGCCCAGCCGGGACACGATGCGGAACGGCGCCACCGCGGTACGGCCCGGAAACTGCTGGGCGTAGTCGAGGCCGTCGATGGCACGAGCCAGATCGTCGGGATGCAGCAGCTCGAAACCGTTGCTGCCCAACAGCTCGCTGCGAGTCGTCTCCATGAGGGAGGCCATGGCCGCGTTGGCCCAAACGACGAGGCCGTCGGGGGCAATGACGCACACGCCATCGGCCAAGCCGCTGGCCAGTTCGCCGTCCAGATCCCAGATCGTGTTGCCGTTACCTACCAATGCCGCCCCTCCCCCGATCCACTCCTGCCGAGGTCATCGGCACATCGCATCATGGCCTGAAGTGAACAAGGTCGCAGGTCAGACCCCATGACGACGACTGCCTCTCATCGGAGCTGATTGCCCGTGAGGATCTCCTCCACCACCACAGCCACCCCGTCGTCGTCGTTGGTGGTCGTCACCCGGTCTGCGGCCGCCAGGAGGGCGGGATGGGCGTTGGCCATGGCTACCCCTAGCCCGGCCCAGCGGATCAACTCCAAGTCGTTGGGCATGTCCCCGAACGCGGCCACGTCGGCCGGGCCATGCCCCTTCTCCCCCAGGAGCATCTCGACGGTCCGGGCCTTGTGGGCCAACGGGTGGGACAGCTCCAGGAACGATTCGTTGGTGGAGTGGGTGACCAGAGCCCGCTCCCCCACGATCTGTTGAACCCTGGCCGCGGTTCCAGCCGGAGCAGGATGTGCCAGCCGGACGATGAGCTTGGTGACCGGCTCGTCCAGGAACGTCCTAATGGGGGCGATGCGGACGTCGGGGATCAGACCCAGGAGATCCTCGTGGGATTCCTGGTAGCGCTGATCGACGCCGAAGGTGAAACCCTGTTCCACCCCGAGCACCGCCTCGGGGAGTCGAACCTCGAGGTCATCGACGATGTCGTGCACTGTGTCGGGGTCCAGGTCGACGCGGTGAACGAGCTCGTGGCGAGCCGGGTCGTACACCGACGCGCCGTTGGCGCACACCACAAGACCCCGGTCACCGATCTGATCGATGACCGGCTGGATCCATCGCGGGGGACGCCCGGTGGCGATAACGACGGTGATGCCCGCGTCCTCGGCGGCCAGGATCGCCTCGCGGGTTCGCGGCGATATCGACAGGTCCGACCTCAGGAGCGTGCCGTCGAGGTCGGTGGCGATGGCTCGGATCTGCATCGGAGCGAACGGTAGCCACCTCCTCGCCCCACCGGTCGCCACGGGCGTTACCCTCACGTCCATGGGTCCGATCGAGGCGTTGGAGCGGGTGGCCTACCTCCAGGACCGGGGGCTCATGTCGTCACGCAAGACCGAGGCGTTCCTGAGGGCCGCTGCGGTGCTTCGCTCCCTTCCCGACGATGAGCTCACCCGAATGATCGCTTCGGGGACCCTCACTGACCTTCCTGGCATCGGATCGAGCACCGCCCAGGTCGCCATGCAGGCGGCGTCGGGGCAGGTGCCGGACAGGATCGTGTCACTCGAGGAGACGACACAGGTTCCCCTGGGGGATGGGGCTGGCCTCCGACAGGCACTGAGAGGTGATTGCCACAGCCACTCCACCTGGAGCGACGGTGGCGCGTCGATCTCCACCATGGCCCGTACCGCGGCGGCGCTGGGCCATGAGTACCTCGTGGTCACCGACCACTCGCCTCGTCTCACGGTGGCCCACGGCCTCAACGCCGAACGCCTCCGCGCCCAGATCGACGAGATCGATGCCCTGAACGCGGAGCTGGCCCCGTTTCGCATCCTCACCGGGATAGAGGTGGACATCCTCGCGGATGGGGAACTGGATCAGGACTCCGAGCTGCTGTCCCGCCTCGACCTGGTGGTGGCGTCGGTCCACTCCAAGATGGGCATGGACTCCAAGACCATGACCGAGAGGATGGTGATAGCCGCGGCCAGTCCTCACGTGGACGTGCTGGGGCATTGCACCGGACGCAAGGTGAAGGGCTTCGGTCGGGATCAGTGGGTGGTCAGGCCGCCATCAACCTTCGATGCCGACATGGTCTTCGCCGCCTGTGCTCGCTACGGCACGGCGGTGGAGATCAACTGCCGTCCCGAGCGCCAGGACCCACCCCCCGAACTGTTGGACCTGGCTTTGGAGTGGGGGTGCCTGATCAGCATCGACACCGACGCCCACACCCCTGGTCACCTGGAGTTCTTGAACTATGGCTGCGACAAGGCCGTGGCCCACGGCATCGACCCAGCCCGCATCCTCAACACCTGGACCGCCGATGACCTGACCGACTGGGCCAACTCCAAGGCCTGAGCTTGGGCGCACCGTCTGGATCGCGCTGGGGTCCAGGCCGTAACGTTGGACCCCTATGTCGAAGAAGACCACCAAGCGCAAGATCAACGCCCGGCGCAAGAAGGCCAACCACGGCACCAAGCCCAACGCTGGCCGCGGCTGACCCACCCACCTCCGGGCCACCTGGTGGCTCGACCAGTTTCGTTTCTCGACGGCGCAGCCCCCGCTGCGCCGTCGGCGCGTCCACAGCCGGACATCACGGGGACAGCGGGAACGGCGACGGCGACAGCCACCATGCTTCGGCGGCCAATGCACCGGCCACCAACCACAGGACCACCACCCGCTCGCTCACCCCCCCGGTCCGAGCCAGCCGGTCGGCCAGGTCGTCGAGGCCCAAACCAGTCCGGAACCGCCGGGAGCCGTGCCGGGACATCAGGGCGATAGAGCCCGCCACCACCACACCTATCGCCCTGAGAGCGAGATCGAGAACGCTGCGGTCAAGGTCCAGACCGTTCAGCCCATACCAGCCCGCCATCAGGACGGCGCCAAGACCCACCAGCGGTGAAGCCCTCAAGACGCTGGAGAAGACGTTGCGGACGAAGCGGACCGGAGCCAATGCCGCTGGTCCCACCCTCCTCTCGGCCCATCCATCGGCCACCCCGTGCTGCAGCCGCAGCCGGTGGGCCACCGAGTCCCCGTGGGTGGCGATCAGGGGCAACACCAGTCCTACCAGCACGGCGACGGTGAACACCGGAGCCGCCCCGCCGAGAGACACAGCCAACACCAACAAGGGGAAGGTCAGAGTCCGCCGGCCTCGTCGGAACGTCTTCGGCGCGGCGGGCAGCGGCAAAGCCCCCTGGGGATGCGGCGTCTGAGGCGGAGGAGCCAGAGGTTGTGGAGCCGGCGGTGGTGGTGATCCGTACCTGGTCTGGCCGGGCATGACCTCGCGGGGATCATGGTGGCGGGTGGCCTCGACGACCCGACCCCTGGTCGGATCGCTCTCTGGCATCACCACCTCGGTCTGGTCGGGGGTCCAGGCCACCGTCGCTCCCGGCGACGGCAACGGAGTCGCCCCAGAGGGCGAGACGGGTTCGTTGACGGCCGGTCCGACTGGCTTGGGGGCCGAATCGGCGGTTTGCACGGGCACGGGCACGGGCACGGGCACGGGCACGGGCACCGAGTCGAGGAGGCGGGCGCGGATCCCGGTGGGAAGCTGGGCTACTCCGAGCCGGGCCAGGAAGCTGTCCAAGTCCTGGGGACGATGGGACGGCTCCAGCTCCAGCCCGTCCAGCACGGCATCGCTGAAGTCCTTGGACAGATCCGGGTTGAGGCGGAATGGCGACACGAGCTGGGTCCCGCCGCTGCGTTCGAGCGCACCGATCGGTACCTTGCCGGTCGCGAGGCGGTAAAGGGTGGCGGCCAGGCCGTACACGTCGGTTGACGGTCCGAAGTGGCCTTCACCGCGGTACTGCTCGATCGGGGCGTAGCCCGGCGTTACCACCCTCGTCATACCGACGGTGTGATCGGGCTGGTACTCACGGGCTAGGCCGAAGTCGATGACCACCACTCGGCCGTGGTGGGTCAGCACGACGTTGGACGGGTTCACGTCTCGGTGCAGGACCCCCGCGGCGTGGACGGGCCGAAGGGCGGCAGCCACCCGAGCGGCCAGGTCGACCAGATCGTCCTCGGCCAGCGGACGGCCGTGCTGACGCAACACGTCGACCAAAGTGCGTCCCTCCAGCAACTCCATCACCAGGTAGGCGGTTCCGTTGTCCTCGAACACCTCGAAGATCCGTACGATGCCGGGGTGGGAGAAGCGAGCCAGCACCCGGGCTTCTCGCATGAACCGCTGCCGGGCGACCTCGAAGGCGGGCTGGTCAACGCTGGAAACCTCGACATACGAGCCGCCTCGCCGCGCCGACTCGGGAAACAACTCCTTGAGGGCCACGCTCCGTCGTTAGGCGGTGGTCGGCCCTGATAGGTGATTCCGAAGCCTCCCCGCCCCAGCCCGGAACCGGATCTCGTAGCGGCTCTGGTCGAGGTGGAGCCCAGCCCCGGGGCTAGTCCAGTGGGCACAACGGACCCCGGTCACACCTCCACCAGCCGCCGAATCGTACGGGTCACGACGGGGTTGAGCCGTCAGCCCGAGGGCCGGAGTCTTCAGCCCAAGTGTCAGGACCGTCAGCTATCTGACGACGAGACTGTGCCGGTACCGCCTCGGGCGACCGGTTCGGAGGCGTCGGCTGCTTCGACGATCTCCTTCAACTCCAGCGGAGTCATACCCACGTCGAATGCCGACCAGATGGTTCGGGAGAACGGATAGAAGAGAATCGGGGCGAAGACGCCGAGGAATACGCCCACCGCGATGGGCACGACCACGCCCGCGTCGGGGTGTTGGTCCTTCCAGAACACGAAGCCCATCACCAACACGAACAGGAGTCCTTCGGTGATGGCGAAGTTGATGAGGTAGGCACCCACGAAGAACCCGGGCTCGCGCTCGAAGCGCATTCCGCAAGCCGGGCACCGCTCCTTCATCCTGAACCAGCCGTGGTACAGGTGTCCGGCTCCACAGCGCGGGCACTTCTTGCGCAGGCCTCGGCTCAGCAGCGTGCTCCACGACGGGGCGCCCTGGACCACCTCGTCTACCGACAGTTCACCCACCGAGCCATGATCGCAAGCACAGGGACCGGATCCAACTCTTGCGACCGACTACCGACATCACTCTCGCAACAGCGGTTGGTAGGAAATGGGAATGGTTCTTAGTATTGTTTAGGTATGTCACCGGCCCACCCCCCGTACATCGGCCGTCGACCACCTCGGTCATTCGGCCGGGTCGTCGCCCTTGCCGTTACGGGAATCTCCGTCCTGGCCGCCTGTGGAACCTCACCCGAAGCCGACGCCGCCGACGACAAGGTCCTAGTGGTGGCCACCACCACGCAGCTCGCCGACTTCGCCCGCACCATCGGTGGTGACGCCGTCGAAGTGCGTGGGCTCATCAGGGCCAACGTCGACGCCCACGACTACGAACCCTCCCCCGCCGACCTCGATGCCCTGGCCCGAGCCGATGTCATCCTCGCCAACGGGGTCGGACTGGAACCGTGGCTCGAAGCCGCCGTCGAAGCCGCCGGGCCTGACGTGTCCGTAACCGACACCTCCAAAGGCGTGCACCTGCTCGACCTCGGTGGTGAGGACCACCACGACGAGGAAGAGGACGAGGACCACGGCCATGACCACGAGGGCTCGGTCAACCCCCACATCTGGCTCGACCCGACCAACGCCCGGACCATGGTCCGGACCGTCGCCGAGGCGTTGACCGAAGCCCTGGGCGAATCCACCGCGGCCACCCAAGTCACGCAACGAGCGACCCGCTACGACGCGGCCTTGGTGCGTCTCGACGCCGACATCTCCAGCCGCCTCGAAAGCCTCACCAGCCGGCGTCTGGTCACCGACCACGATGCCTTCGCCTACTTCGCCGACCGCTACGACCTCGACGTGGTCGGCACGGTGATACCCAGCTTCGACACTTCGGCGGAGGTGTCAGCCGGAGACTTGGCCGATCTGGCTGCCACCGTCGAACGGACCGGGGCCCGAGCGGTGTTCACCGAACAGTCGATGCCCCCCGACGCGGCCGCAGCGTTGGCCCGCCGAGTCAAGATCCGGGTGGTAGCCGGATCCGACGGACTGCTGGGAGATTCCCTCGCCCCCGCGGGTTCCCCAGGTGACACCTACCTGGAAATGATGCGCCACAACGCCGATTCGATTGCGCGGAACCTGATGTGAACGACCAGATGATCCCCCGGTCCGGGCTCGACGCCGCGGCCCCGACGTCATCGCTGATCCTCGACGACGTCACCGTGTCCTACGGGCCCCGCGCCGCGTTGGACGGTGTCACCGGCATCGTGCCCGCCGGTAGCGCGGTGGCGTTGATCGGACCCAACGGTGCTGGCAAGTCGACCCTGCTCAAGGCGATCCTCGGTCTGGTTCCGCTCCAGCGCGGGCGCATCGAGGTCCTCGACCGGGCGCCGGCCGAGGCGCGTCGTGACGTTGCCTACGTCCCCCAGTCCGATGCCCTCGATCCCGAGTTCCCGATCTCGGCGCTCGACGTCGTGCTGATGGGCCGATACCGCGAGGTGGGTTGGCTTCGCCGACCGGGCCGATCCGACCGGAGGCTGGCCGCCGAGGCGCTGGAACGCGTCGGCCTGACCGAGAGGTCCCGGGATCGGTTCGGCACCCTGTCGGGCGGCCAACGTCAGCGGGTCCTGCTGGCCCGGGCCATCGCCCAACAGGCCCGCCTCATCCTGCTCGACGAACCGTTCAACGGTGTCGACTCCAGCACCCAGGACCTGTTGCTCGGCGTGCTGGCCGACCTTCGAGCCGACGGGGTGGCCGTGGTGATGTCGACCCATGACCTGGCCGTGGCCCACCTCGCCTGCGGGGAGGCATGTGTGCTCAACCGCCACCAGATCGCCTTCGGCCCCACCGAGGTCACGCTCACCACCACGCACCTACGGGCCGCGTACGGGAGCAACGCCGTGGCCCTTGCCGGCGACGCCGTCATCGTGGCCGAACCGTGAGAAGCCTGCTGATCGACCCGTTCACGCTGCCCTATATGCAACGGGCACTGACCATGGCCGTCCTGCTCGGCGTCCTGGCCGGCCTGGTTGGGGTTCAGGTGGCGTTGCGGCGACTGGCCTTCATGGCCGACACCTACACCCACACCGTGTTCCCGGGCATGGCGGTGGCCTTCGCCCTCGGTTGGTCGGTGACCGTGGGGGCGCTGGCCGCAGGGGTGATCTCCGCCCTCGCCTTCACCGCCCTGGACCGCAGCCGCCGCGTCACCTCCGATGCAGCGTTGGCGGTGATACTCACCTCGTTCTTCGCCGTCGGGGTGATCGTGATCTCCCGGACCGAGCGATACACCGCCGACCTCACCGGCTTGCTCTTCGGCCGAATCCTCACCGTGGATCGCCTCCAGATCATCGAGGTTGCGCTGGTCCTGGTCGTGGTGGCCCTGACCCTGGCCGCCACCCACAAGGAACTGGTGCTGCGGGCCTTCGACCCCGATGGAGCCCGAGCCGCCGGTTACCTGGTGGGTGGGCTGGACCTGTTGGTGAACGTCCTGATCGTGTTGGTGGTGGTGGCCGCAGCTCGAGCCGTGGGCACCCTGTTGACCATGGCCCTACTGATCACGCCAGCCGCCACCGCACGGCTGGCATCTCGGTCGGTGACGGCCATGTACGTGACATCGGCCGCGGTCGGTGCCGCTGGAGGATGGCTGGGTCTGGCCGTGTCCTACCGGGTATCGGTGGACCACGACCTCCGCCTGGCTCCCGGTGCAACCATCGTGCTGGCCACCACCGTGCTGTTCGTTGCGGTCCTGATCGGCCGTGCACTCGCCCGGGCCGCGTCGGGTCCCACCGCGTCCATCGCCACGGCCACGCCCCGAGGAAGCTGACCGACGACGTGGAACCCTGGATCATCGACACGTTCGGCTCGGTCGAGGCCCTGGTTCAGGTCACCCTGGCGGCGGTGGTCGGCGGAGTCGTGGGGGTGCATGTTGTGCTTCGACGTCTGCCCTTCCTGGTCATGGGGCTGACCCACGCCACCTTTCCCGGTCTGGTGCTCGCCGGTCTTGCCGGGGTGAACCTGATGGCCGGAGCCCTGGTGTTCGGACTGGTGGTGGTAGCCGCGATCGTCGGTCTCGGCGCCACCGACCAAGTCGAGTCCTCGTCGGCCATAGGCGTGGTCCTGGCCGCCGGATTTGCCCTGGGCGTGGTGCTGGTCTCGGCCTCTGACGGGTTCACCCGAAACGTGTCGGCCTACCTGGTGGGCTCGGTTGCCACCGTCTCACCGAGTGACGTTGTCATCACCGCGGTGGTGGCGGCGGTGATCCTTGCCACCTTGGCGCTCTTCCACAAGGAGTTGGTGCTCAGCGCGTTCGACCCCGGAGCGCTAGCCGCCCTCGGCTACCGGGTGTTGCTGGTGGACCTGATCCTGATGGCATCCATCGAGATCGCGGTGGTCACAACCCTGCCCGCCATGGGAACGGTGCTGTGCGTCTCGCTCCTCGTGGCTCCGGCGGCGGCGGCACGCCAATGGAGCGACGATCTGGTGACCACGATGGCCCTGGCCGCCGGTATCGGCGTCGTGTCCGGGGCAACGGGCCTGGCGCTGTCGGTGGCCGCCCACACCTCGGCCGGAGCCACCGTAGCCCTGGTGGCCGCCGCGATATTCGTGGCGTCGGTGGCCGCACGAGCGGCTCGGGTTACCAGGCTCACCAATCGGTTCGCGGGCTAAACCTCGATCCACCGATCGGATTTGGCTGCTACTCAATGACCCTGGTCACCCAGACGAATCCGCTTCTTTGGGCAGCCGCCGATGGCGTTCAACTGTCTGATGAGCCGGAACAGGAGGACTGGGCGGGGGTTCGGGGCAGAGCCCCTTGTGGCGGAGCCCCCCGACCTGCGGAGACCGGCTTTGCCGGTTGCAGCAGCGAAGACGTCGGCCGTCAGGCCGGCGACCGAAACTCCGCCGGAAGGCTCTGCCTTTCGGCGGATCCAGGTTAGAGCCCGGGCTTCCAGATCATCAGGAACAGGGCCACGAACAAGATCAGGTGAAGGATGCCGCCGCACATGGACAGCATCTTCTCGGCCTGGGCGTCGCCGGCCGCGGCCTTCTTCTCGGCCGGGTTCATCAACCCGAACATGATTCCCATGCCACCGAACCACAGCGCGGCGGCCACCATGAGCCACGGCTGGCTCATCCGGTAGACCTTCTCGCTCATGCCGGCCAGCCCGAAACCCAAGAAGCCGGTGACGAAGTAGGCGGGGCCGTGGATCTTGAGCGTGTTCCCCCCGGCCAAGCGGTTGATGGTGACCCCGACGGGCTCTCCGGCCTTCTTGAGGCGAACCGACACGAACGGCCAGACGAAAGCGGGGGCGAAGGCCACGAAGGCCGAGCCGATGTGGAGCAGCAACATGATCTTGTAGGGGGTGCTGCCGATGGCGGCGGTGACCATTCTCGGGGTTCCTCTCCAGGGTCGGGCGCCTAGGCCCAGGGCGAACGGGGGCGAACGGGGGCGAACGGGGGCGAACGGGGGCGAAGTTACCGGGTCCTCTGACCAACCGACCCATCGGGGATCTGCGTTCGACCCCCCGAGGCGACTACCTTTCGCTGCCGTGGTTACCCAGGTGAGCGAAGACGTGCAGCTTGCGGCTATCGGAGGCGAGGCCCGCCCCCTCGATGAGTGGCTGACCACGTTCCAGCTGCTCACGGTGGTCCTAGACCCCTACACCCACGAGAGCGCGTGGATCCTCAAGACAGCCCGACGCTTCCTGGCCCACTTCCGAGGTGCCGACTGCCGGGTGGCATGGACCGTCACCGCCGACGAGCGCGACGCCAAGCGGTTCCTGGGACCGCTCGCCGAGGAGACCCTCACCTTCACCGACCCGGACCGCACGCTGGTCAAGGGGTTGGGCCTGGAGCGCCTGCCCGCCCTGGTGTACATCCGCCAGGACCTGGTGGTCGTCGGCCAGTCCGAGGGTTGGAACCCCTCGGAGTGGGAGGACATCGGGGCCTTGGTCGGCAAGGTCAACTCGTGGAGCCACCCTCAGCTCCCCGCTTCGGGTGACCCCGGCCCCTTCGCCGGTTCCCCGGCCAAGGGCTGACAAGCTCGAACGAGGCCGCCTCACTCCGATGGCAGCCCGCCCCGGGTGAGCGCCATCACGTCGAGCGCTTCGTCTAGCTGGATCGCGGTCAGTTCGCCGGTGGCGGCCACCAGATCCCGCAGCCCGACGCCGCGCTCCCGGCTCTCCTTTATCAGCGCGGCCGACCGTTCGTAGCCCAAGTATGGGTTCAGCGAGGTGACCACCGCCGGAGAGGACTCGGCGAAGGCCTGGCACCTGTTCTCGTCGGCGGTGATCCCGGCCACGCACCGCCGGGCGAACAACGCCGACACCGCCGCAAGGAGGTCCACCGATTCCAAGACGTTGCGGGCCATCACCGGTAGGTATGTGTTCAACTCGAAGTTGCCCTGGCTCCCGGCGAAGGCGACGGCCGCGTCGTTGCCGATGACCTGGGCCGCCACCTGGGTTACCGCTTCGCACAGCACCGGGTTCACCTTGCCCGGCATGATCGAGGAACCCGGTTGCAGATCGGGCAACGCGATCTCGGCCAGCCCGGTACGAGGACCCGAAGCCATCCATCGCAGGTCGTTGGCCACCTTCACCAGGGCCACCGCCAACCCACGAAGCTGCCCCGACAACTCGACGAGGGCATCGGGGGCGGCCTGTGCAGCAAAGTGGTCTCGGGCCTCGGTGAAGGCGTGACCGCTTCGGTCGCTCAGCGCCTGGGCCACGGCAGCGCCGAACCCGACAGGGGCGTTCAGCCCAGTGCCGACCGCCGTTCCCCCGATGGGCAGGGCGCTCAGGCGGGGCAGGACACCAGCCAGGCGATCGGCGGCCTGCTCGATCTGGGTGGCATGGCCACCGAACTCCTGACCCAAGGTGACCGGTACCGCGTCCATCAAGTGGGTTCGCCCGGCCTTCACCACTGCACTCAGATCAGAAGCTTTGGCCCTCAAGGTCGCCGACAGCACCCCGAGGGCAGGCAGCAGGTCGAGGGACACCGCCTCGACCGCGGCGACCTGGATGGCCGTCGGGAACACGTCGTTGGATGACTGCGAGGCATTCACGTGGTCGTTGGGGTGGACACGGGCCCCGACATCTCCCAGCAACTCGTTGGCCAAGCTGGCGATCACCTCGTTGGCGTTCATGTTCGACGAGGTGCCCGATCCGGTCTGGAACACGTCGACAGGGAAGTGAGCGTCGAACTCGCCGCTCGCCACCCGTTCAGCGGCGACCTCGATGGCTCTCGCCTGTTGCGCATCCAGGGCGACCAAGGTCGAGGCCCCGTTGACGGTTGCGGCCGCCGCCTTCACCAGGGCCAGCGACCGGATCAGCCGGCGATCGACGGGCCTACCCGAGATGGCGAAGTTGTCCACCGCCCGCTGGGTCTGTGCACCCCACCGGGCCCACGCTGGAACCGTCACCTCCCCCATGGTGTCGTGCTCGGTCCTCGTCGGTGTACCGGGCTCAGGGGCGGGAATGGTGGAGGTATCCATGGGTCCGGTCTACCGCCTAGACCCGGTGGTCGGGCCGGATGGCTCCACCGCGGCGCACGGACCTACCCTCGACAGTGATGAGCGACTTCGAATTCACCGAACTTCTCCCCATCGGGCCCGACGCCACCGCGTACCGCAAGCTCGACCTCGACGGCGTGACCACGGTGGAAGGGGCCGGTCATACGTTCCTCCAAGTCGAGCCCCGCGTCCTCACCGCTCTGGCCGCGGAGGCCATGCACGACATCGCCCACTTCCTTCGCCCCGGTCACCTGGCGCAACTGGCCCGGATCCTCGACGATCCTGAGGCGTCGGCCAACGACCGGTTCGTGGCCCTGGACCTGCTCAAGAACGCCAACATCTCCGCCGGTGGCGTGCTGCCGATGTGCCAGGACACCGGGACCGCCATCGTCAAGGGCAAGAAGGGGCAGTTCGTGCTCACCGGCGGGGGTGACGAAGCGGCGTTGGCTCGCGGCGTGTTCGACACCTACCAGCGCGACAACCTGCGCTACTCCCAGATGGCTCCGCTCACCTTGTGGGACGAGACCAACACCGGTACCAACCTTCCCGCCGAGATCAAGATCAGTGCGGTGGACGGTGACGCCTACAAGTTCTTGTTCATGGCCAAGGGGGGTGGCTCGGCCAACAAGAGCTACCTGTTCCAGGAGACCAAGGCGGTGCTGAACCACGCATCGCTCCTGCGGTTCCTGGACGACAAGCTTCGCCTGCTCGGCACCTCAGCCTGCCCGCCCTACCACCTGGCCGTCTGCATCGGCGGCACGTCGGCCGAGTTCGCCCTAGAGACCGCCAAGCTGGCATCGGCCCGCTACCTCGACACCATCCCCACCGAAGGATCGGCGTCTGGTCACGGGTTCCGGGACCTGGAGATGGAGGCCGAGGTGCTGGCCCTCACCCAGGCTTTCGGCATCGGAGCCCAGTTCGGCGGCAAGTACTTCTGCCACGACGTGCGGGTCATCCGCCTACCCCGTCACGGTGCCTCGTGCCCGGTTGCCATCGCTGTGTCCTGTTCGGCTGACCGTCAGGCCCGGGCCAAGATCACCGCCGAAGGCGTCTTCCTCGAGGAGCTGGAGCGCCATCCCGCCCAGTTCCTCCCCGAGGTCACCCACGACGACCTGGGCGGAGACGTGGTCCGGGTCGACCTGAACCGACCCATGGACGAGATCCGTGCTCAGCTCACCCAATACCCGGTCAAGACCCGACTGTCGCTGTCGGGCACCGTGGTGGTGGCCCGTGACATCGCCCACGCCAAGATCGCCGAGCGGCTGGCCGCTGGTGAGGGCATGCCCCAGTACCTGCGGGACCATCCCGTGTACTACGCCGGCCCGGCCAAGACACCCGAGGGTTATGCGTCGGGGAGCTTCGGCCCCACCACCGCCGGCCGCATGGATTCCTACGTCGAGCAGTTCCAGGCCGCGGGCGGGTCGCTGGTGATGTTGGCCAAGGGCAACCGGTCCCAGCAGGTGACCGATGCCTGCGCTGCCCACGGCGGCTTCTACCTGGGCTCCATCGGTGGACCCGCCGCCCGCCTGGCCAAGGACTGCATCCGCAAGGTCGAGGTGCTCGACTACCCCGAGTTGGGCATGGAAGCGGTGTGGCGCATCGAGGTCGAGGACTTCCCCGCCTTCGTGGTCGTCGACGACAAGGGCAACGACTTCTTCGCCGAGGTGACCACCCCGGTCAACCTGGGTTCCCGGAGCTGACCGAAGGCCATGTCTCAGCGCACGCTGGGCACCCTTGCATTGGTGGTGGCCATCGTGGGCATGGCCGCGGCCATGTGGGCCGTAGGTTTCGCCATGCCCAGCGGGTTGGGTTGGGTGGTGGCGGTGCTGTTGGTGGTGTTGGGCGGGATCTGTGCCACCAGCTTCGCTGGCCCCAACCTGGCCGCAGTCGGGGTCACCCCCGATGATCGGCTCCTGGTTCGCCCGGTCGGCTTCATGCGCTTCTGGGCCCTCAGCCGCGGCGTGGACGTGCCGGTCACGGCGGTGACGCCGTCGGTGTGGCCGATCGGAACTCGGTACGGATCGGGTTCCGGGCTCCGGGCACCTACCTACCCGGCGTCATGACGGCGGGCACCTACCGCTCTCACGGCGAGAAGGACCTGTGGCTTGTGGGTCGGGCCCGCCAGGTGGTGGTCATCAGCCTTCACGACGAGGCCTTCACCAACCTGGTAGTGCAGGTAGAGGACCCCGAGGCCGCTGTCGAAGCCCTGAGGGCGGCCATGACCCGGGAACGATGACACCGGCCTGGTCCAGGGCACGGCAGGTCCGCCCACGTTCGGGTGCGGAACCCGATCGTGGTTGACTGATCCCATGCCTGCCATTCCCGAACCCTTCTTCAAACTCATGAACGGCACCCACCGCCTGCTGATCACGGTGTCGGGAGGGCGGCTGGGCCGGCAGTTGATGGGGATGAAGGTGGTGGAGCTGACCACGATCGGCCGCCGATCGGGTGAACACCGCACCGTGATGCTCACCGCCCCCATCGCTGACCAGGACCGGATCGTGCTGGTGGCGTCCAAGGGCGGAAACCCCGGGCACCCGGCCTGGTACCTGAACCTGGTCGCCAACCCCGAGGTGGAGGTCCTAGTCGACGGCACCCGCCGACCAATGACCGCCCACACCGCGGAACCCGCCCAAAAGGCCGAGCTGTGGCCCACCATCACCAAGGCCTACAAGGGTTACCAGGGCTACCAGAACAAGACCGACCGGGACATCCCCGTGGTCCTGCTCACCCCCCGCTAAACCTAACTCCGCCGAAAGGCGGAGCCTTGCGGCGGAGACGGTGGGGGGGTGACTTGTGGCACCGCGCATACTTTTGTTAGCAGAATCTTGCAAGAATGGGCGGTAGTACCCCTTCAAGGAGGTCCTCCGTGTCCGACGTCTACGACCTACGAGCACTCCCCCTCTTCGCCGAGTGCGACGACCCAGAGCTGGATCTGGTGGCCCGACTGCTCACCCCGATAGATGCATCCCCAGGGCGGATCCTCATGGTCCAAGACGGTCTGGCCCGCCAGTTCGTGATCGTGGAATCCGGTGAGGTCGAGGTGGTTCACCACCAGCCTGACGGAACCGATCACGTGGTGACCCTGGGCCCCGACAGCTGGGTCGGTGAGGTCGGCCTCATCAACCACGTGCCCTGCACCGCCACTGTCAGCACCCGTCACGGGGCCCGGGTCCACGTGGCCGGGGCAGCCGAGTTCCGTCAACTGCTCGACATCGCATCGGTGGCCCGGCACCTCAAGGCCAGCGCCGACAACCGGATGGCCGAGAACGACCTGGTCGACGCTGGCTGAGCCCGGCCCTACCTCTCCATCACCGACGGTCACCGCGCTTGGCCCGGCGATCGACTTCGGCAGGCTTGTGCCCTTCGAAGAGGTCTCGTCGGTCGACGGGGGCGGAGTGTCGGACCTTGGTCCGCATCTCGCCCACTGCCATGTCCAACGAGGCGAAGGCCAGTGCCGCCCCTTCGGCATCGGGGGCCCAGGCCTGGACAGACCCGGCCCCGTAGCCGTAGGACGTGGCGTCGTCGTAGGCGTCGAGCCCGGCCGACAGGTAGACGAAGGTCCATCCCGCGGCCTCGCGTTCGCCGATCATCTCCTTGATGTCGGATCGGGTGAACTCTCGGCTGGCGTTCTCGAGCCCGTCGGTAATGGTCACCACCACCACGTTGGCCCCGTCGGAAGCCTCGCCGACGTTGGCCCGAGCCCGGGCGATGATGTGGGCGGTGGCGTCCAGGAGCGGAGTTCCGCCCCGGGGCTGGAACCGGGCCCGGGTCAGGGGCTTCACCTTGCGGATGGGGACGTCGTCCACAACCGTCTCGGCCAGGTCCTGGGTGTCGAACTGCACCATCGTCAGGCGGGCATCGGCACCGTTGATCTGTTGGCCGGCCACGAAGGCGTTGAACCCGCCGATCACCTCGGACCGGATGGCCTGCATGGAACCGGAGCGGTCGAGCAGCACGTAGAGGTGAACGGGGCCGGGCGCTTGCTCGGCGTCGGTGATGTTGTTGGTGGAACGGGTCTTCTGGGTGTTCTTTGTGTTGGTCATGCCCCATCGACGCCGGGCCAGCCCGGTTGTCAGGGGGTACCCCGCCAAGAAGCGGACAAGTTCTCCGAAGATTTCTCACTGGGGACGGTCACGATGCCGTCGTATCGTCATCACAGATATGGATCGCCCCTCCCCCACCACCCCGGCCTCTGGGCACCGCCGGACACGGCGCCAAGCCGAAACCGGTGTAGATCCGGCGACACTCGACCGGCTTCAAGGCTTCTGCCTGGGCCCCGACGGTCGGGCCGCGGCCGCCAGCGAACTGCACCGCTTGGGGCTGACCGCCAGCCCTGACCACATCGATGATCTGTGCCAGGCGGTCCTGGTGGGGGTCTGGGGCCGGCTGGCGGCGGGGGCCGAGGGACACAGCGATGGGCTGAACGATGTGGTCGCCTACGCCCGGCGGTCCATCCGCAACGCGGCCGTGGACCGACTGCGAGCCGGGCGGCGAGAGGCGCTGAGAGACCTACTAGCCGAGGGCGAACGTGATCCAGCACCCGACCCACCCACGACGTGGTCCGACGCCACCACCGATGACGCCGCTGCACCTTTGGTCCGACACCACCTGCAACTGATGCTGGTGGCACGGTCCCGGCTCGATGCCTGGGTGGTGGCCGGGGGACTCACCCTCACCCACCTGGCCGACCACCCAGAACTGGAGCTTTGGCCCGAGACACCGGTCCCCTCACCCCGGTCGCGGGCCGCCAACCACGCCAGCCGCTGGGCCGCCCTCCACTACGCCGGCCGCCACGACTGCTTCGAGGAACCCGAGACCGGAGCGGTACGTCAGCGGCGCTCGATCGCCCTCCAGCGCCTCGAGCGCACCTTCACCGAAGCCGTGGCCCAAACCGTCGAATCGAGCGGGCCATGACCACCGATCGCGGGTCACAGTCAGACAACCGTCGGCGCCTCACCCGGACCGAACACCACCGGTTGGCCTCTGGTGGGGGTACTCCGGGGCCGGCGGGCTTGGCCATGGTCACGCTGGCCGGGGGAACCACCGAAGTTGACGTGGACTACGCCCGGCCGGATCGTTTGAGCTTCCTGGCCGTACCCCTCGAACCCTCCGAAGACGATCTCGCCGTGGTCCGACGGGTTCTGGGGCCAGGCACGCCGACCGACTCGGACCGTTGGTGGATGACATCAACGTCCAGCACGGTCCGCCCCATCGGGTCCAACCCCCTCCCGCTACTGGGCCGCCTGGCTGTGGGCCTCGAGGAGCTGACCGCCACCAACCACCGAGACACGGTCCTGGCCGCTTCGCTCATCGACCTCGGAGTCCACGCCCTGGACCTGACCCACGACCTCAACCCCGAACCCAGCGGGCTGGAACTGGTAACAGCCGGGCTGGCCCGGTGGGAACACATCGACCCCGACGCCTGGGATGAAGAGGTCGAACTACTGGCCGCCACCACGGCGCGATCTTCCCGTTGGGTCAAAGCGGTCTATCCCCACGACCCGCACCTGGCTGACCGCCTTCAGATCCTCTCGGGCGCCCTCCACCGACGGGCCACGGGCCAGGACCAGGTGGCGAGACTGGTCGAGATGGCCGCGCCGGCTCCGGTGGCGGCGGCTCCGATGGCCGCCGCCGAAGGTGGGGCGGCTCGCTCTGCACCGACCCGGGAACGCCTCGTACCCCGCCCCACCATCCCGGTGCTGTTCGGTGCCGACCTCGACGGCCGGGTCATAAAGGCCGAACGCCACGGCCACCACCTGGTCGTTCACCTGGGAGGCCTGGGGGAACATCAGGCGTGGCTACGCGTTCACCGTTACGGCCAACCGCCCCAACTCCTGGCCATGGCACCGGTCGAGGACTCGGGCCGCCCCTGGCGCCAGGCCGTGGCCCTCATCGGCCCCGAGGTGGACACCGAGGACCTGTTGGTCGACGTCACCACCCGCCCAACCGAACCGTGGCGGTCAGCCACCGGGCGCAACGTGGAGCGGGCCACGGCGTTGGGCCGTGACGCGACGCGGTTGAGCAGGCGCCGCGAGTTCGTCGAGGCCCAGCAGGCCTGGAGCCGCTGCTCGCGGGCTTGGCTCGAGGTCGATGACCTAACCCGGTCCCGGACCGCGGAGGACTACGCCACCCAACCACCGGTTCCACCCTGGGCGGCCCGAGATCCCCTCCTGAGCGACCTGGCCTGAGCGACCTGGCCTGACCGACCTGGCCTGAGCCGACCTGGCCTGACCGAATTTCCATCCGGATCCGATGCCCGTTGCCGTCAGGACAACCGATCAGGCCAGGGTCACCAACTCCAAGAAGTCATCGTGCCAGTGGTCGATGGTGCCGTCGGGCATCAGCAAGGCCCGGTCGGGCTGAAGGGCCTCGACGAACTCGGCATCGTGGCTGACCACGATCAGGGTGCCACCCCAACTCGACAACGAGTCGGCCACCGCTGTCCGAGACCCGGGATCGAGGTTGTTGGTCGGTTCGTCCAACAACAACACGTTGTGCTTGCCACCCACCAGCTGGGCCAAGGCCAGCTTGGTCTTCTCCCCGCCCGAGAGCGTTGACGCGTCCTGGAAGACCTTGTCTCCCACCAGGCCGAACATGCCCAGCAGGCCCCGAAGCTCCCCGTCGCCCAGGTCCGGAGCCGCTTCTCGCATGTGATCGACCAGGCTGGCTCCGGCCCGGATCCCCTCGTGCTCCTGGGCGTAGTAGCCGACCGAAACGCCCATGCCCCACCGGAACGAACCGATCACCGGGTCGGTGATCTCGGCCAACACCCGCAACAGACTGGTCTTGCCGGCACCGTTGAGGCCCATGATCAACATCCGGTCCCCTCGACCCACGTCGAAGGTGACGTCCTCGAACACATCGAGCCCGGGGTAGCTGACCGCCAGGTCGGAGGCCTCCAGCACCGTGCGGGCACAGTGAGGCGGCTCGGGGAGGCGCAGCTTGAGGACCTTCCGGGCCACGGTCGACTCGGGTCCGTTGGCCTTGAGTCGCTCGATGCGCTTCTCGAGGCTGTGGGCCATCGACGCCTTGGTGGCCTTGGCTCCGAACCGATCGATGATGTTCTGCATGCGATCGATCTCTTTGGCCTGCATGGCGATCTGCTTGGCCAGACGCACCTCGTCGGCCTCCCGGGCGGCCACGTACTGGGAGTAGGTGCCCTTGTACTCGTGCATGGTGCCGGTGGCGGTGTCTCCACCCCGGTCGAGGTGGATGACCCGGGTGATGGCCTCGTCGAGCAGGTCGAGGTCGTGGCTGATCACGACCAGCGCCCCCCGGTAAGAGGCCAGGAAGTCGAGCATCCACAGCTTGGCGTCGGCGTCGAGGTGGTTGGTGGGTTCGTCCAGCAACAACACATCGGACCCAGCGAAGAGGATGCGCACCACTTCGACCCGCCGCCGCTGCCCACCGGACAGCGCCCCGAGGGGAAGGTCGAGCTTCTCGTCGGCCAGGCCGATTCCGGCGGCCAGCCGACGGACCTCGGATTCGGCCGCGTATCCGCCGTCCATCCGGAACCGCTCGATCGCCTTGGTGTAGCGGTCGATGGCCCGCGGGGTCGGGTCGTTCTCCATGGCCTGTTGCAACTTGGCCATTCGCTCGAGCGCTTCGGCGAAACCACGACCGGACAGGACGTGGTTGAGGGCGGTGACGTCGGGCGGCACCATGTCGAGCCGGGGATCCTGAGGCAGGTAGCCGAGACCACCCTGGTAGCTCACCGAACCACCGGCCGCCTCGGTGGCACCGCCGATCACCTTGAGCATCGACGTCTTACCGGCCCCGTTACGGCCGACCAGGCCCACCTTCTCTCCGGCGCGCACGGTGAACGACACGCCATCGATGAGGGTCACACCACCCACGTCGACCTTGAGCCCGTTCACCTGCAACATGGCGATCAAGGGTGCCAGACCGACGCAACTATCCCACCATCAAGCTCCTGAGCCTGGATCCACCGGAAGGCAGAGCCTTCCGGTGGAAGACTCAGTACGGCGGGGTGTCGCTCTCCAGGAAGGTCTGGAGGACGGCCCTGGTGAACTCGGAGTCGCTCGACTCCCATTCCACACCGAAGGTGGCGTTGATCCCGTCGGAGTGTGGATCGACGCGCATCACCCTCACCGCGCCCTCCACCCAACCGAAGGCCACCGGCACCCGCGACCCCCGTCCGACCTGGCCATCGAGAGGGGCGACCACGGCGGCACCGGTCACAGAGACGTCCTGAAGTATGCCGACCTGGGCTTCTTGCTTCTTGAACCGCTGCTTCCAACCCTGCTTGGGCAGGTTCCAATGGATCTGGCTGGGCTGGATGTTCCTACGCTCACCTAGACGACGATTGGGACGGGGCATGTGGTCACAATCGGCCGAAATCCAGCCGATTTGAGAATCGCGTCGGGATCGGGCCAGGCCGGCTACCGCCGCTCGTTCGAACCGGTAGCTTTCGGGTCCATGGCATCCGCGACCGGATCGGTGAGGGTGGTGTTCTGGAACACCTGGCTGCTCCGGCCTCGCCTGTGGTCTGGGGGTCCGTCGCTCCCTCTCACCGACCACCTCTTCGCCCCCGACGTCACCCGTAGAGCCCCACTGGTGGGACAGGCCCTGTCCGGTCGCTTCGACGTGTGTGCCCTGGCCGAGGTCTTCGACCAGCGGGAACAGGACGCGGTGGCCTGCCAGTGGGACGAGGTCGAATTCCAACCCGGCCCCGGCCCCGCCTCGGCGCTCAAACGTGTGGGTAGCGGCCTGATGACCCTCGTCGACCCCCTGGCGTTGGAGGTGGTGTCGACCGCGACCCACACCTTCACCAGCGGCGGTGATCTACGCGACTCCGACAGCTACGCCACCAAGGGGGTCCTGTTCGTTCGGGTCCGTCTGCCGGGCGGAGCCGAGCTCGACCTGGCGTCCACGCACCTGCTGGCCGGCGGTGAGTTCCTGCCAATTCCCGGTGCCGGCGATCACGCCCGCCACCATCGTGGCCGGATGGCCCAGGTCGACGAGCTCGTCGAGTTCGTCAGCCAGCACAGGAACCAGGAGAACCCCCTGCTGGTGGTCGGCGATTTCAACGTGGCCGCCCACGACCGACGACTCCGTGGCGATACCGGCGCATACCACCGGGATCTGGTCGAACACCTTGCCCCGCTAGACGTGGTCGACGTCTGGGAGGAGCGCGGGATCGGGCCCGGCCCGACCGCCACCTTCGCCGATCCCAGATCCATCCCCTCGGACCCGGCGCTGCCCGACTGCGTCGTCGACCACCCCGACTCCGACCCCACCGCCCAAGCCGCGGCCAGGGCCTCGGTCGACCGCATCGACTACATCTGGTACAGCCCGCCCTGGCGCCGCGCCCGCACCAAGGTCGAGCTGGACCGCCCCCGCCGTTGGGCGTTCCCAGGCCGTGGCGTCCGAGGCGGACCGGCTGGCAGCCTGTCCGACCACCTGGCCGTTTCGGTGACCGTCCACCTCCAACGTCGATGAGCGCCTCGCCTCCGCCCATGACCGAACGACCGCTCCCCGACCTCCCCCGACAGGCCGATGGGATCCCGTGGCCAACCAGCAGATGGCCCCGCGCCGACGCCTCCGACCTGGGAGCCGACGTCGCCCGCCTGACCGCCCTGCTGGACGTGTTGGTGGCCGACCAGCCCCACCCCACCATGGGTCGCACCTTCGCCGCCGCCGTGGTTTGCCAGGGACAGCTGGTCACCGAACGCTACGGGCTACGTCCGGTCCGAGACCTACGAGCCCTCGAGCCCGACCCCCCGCTCGACCGCCTCGACGAGTCCAGCGAGCTGTTGAGCTGGTCGATGGCCAAGAGCCTCACCCATCTGGCCGTCGGGGTGGCTGTGGCCGATGGACTGATCGACCACCACGAGCGGGTGCCCGAACCGCGCTGGGCCGACCCAAGCGATCCCAGACACGACATCACCTGGGACGATCTGTTGACCATGCGAGGAGGTCTGGCCTGGCGCGAGGAGTACGTCATCGATACCGACCGCCTGCCCGACGTGGTCGAGATGTTGTTCGCATCGGGGGCGGACGACACCGCCGGTTTCGCGGCCGGTTTCGAGTTGGCCCACCCTCCGGGCTCACCGGAGGCGTACGTGTACTCCTCGGGTACCACCAACGTGATCGTGGCCAACTTGCAACGGGTCCTCGGGATGTCGGGTGATGTCGAGGGGTTCACCCGGTGGCTCCACCACCACATCCTCGATCCAATCGGCATGACCGACACCCGGCTCGAGTTCGACGAAGCTGGCACCTTTGTCGGTTCCTCCTATGCCCATTGCACGCTTCAGAGCTGGTGTCGGTTCGGTTTGTTGGCGTTGAGGGGTGGGTTCTGGGACGGGCGCCAGATCGTTCCAGCGGAGTGGATCGACCATGGCCGCACCCCCCGTTCCAACGACAAGGGCATCTTCCACGGAGCCCACTGGTGGAGCTGGGACCAAGACCAGATGCCCTTTGGCGCCCACGGGTTCGAAGGCCAGCGCGTCATCTGCTTCCCCACGCGTGATCTGGTGGTGGTGCGCCTGGGACAGAACTCCAACTCCGACGAGGCCAGCGACACCCTCAACGCCTACCTCACCGAGATCGCCGCCTGCTTCCCCGTCACCGCGGCTTGACCTGGTGACGCCGATCTCCGCGCCGCACACCAGGCGGCTGGGGCCTCGTTGGTCAGCGGATGGTCCAGCCGCCGTCGACGGGGATGGTCTGGCCTATGACATATGACGACGCTTCCGAGGCCAGGAACAACAGAGCACCATCGAGTTCGTGGTCCTCACCGGCCCGACCGACCGCGGTGTTGGTGGCTACGAAGCGTTCCGAAGACTCGTCTCCCCACATGACCGCGGTCATCTCGCTGGGGAACCATCCTGGGGCGATGGCGTTGACCCGTACGCCTCGTCGCCCCCACTGGGCGCCCAGTTCCCGGGTCAGGTTCACGACGCCGGCCTTGGCCGCGCAGTAGCCGGCCTGCTTCACCGGGGTCCCTGCCACCAGCCCCAGGATCGATGCGATGTTGACGATGCTGCCCCCACCACCAGCAACCATCGGCTCGTAGGCGAGCTGACACAGCCGGAACACCGCGTTCAGGTTGACGTCGACCACGCGGGTGAAGTCCTCGAACCGCTCGGTCTCGGCCGGGCCGATCACCGAAATGCCGGCGTTGTTGACCAGCACGTCGAAGGAACCATCGCCCGCTTCAACGGCCCGAGCGATCAACGCCTCGCACTGGGACCCCACCGTCACATCACAGGCCACCGGGATGCACCGTTCTCCAAGTTCGGAGGCCAGGCTCTCCAAACGGTCCAGCCGCCTTGCCCCCCCACCACCACGGTGGCCCCGGCTCCGTGCAGCACCTGGGCAAAACGTCGCCCCAAACCGACCGAGGCTCCGGTCACCACCGC
Source organism: Microthrixaceae bacterium (assembly GCA_016702505.1). NCBI lineage: Bacteria > Bacillati > Actinomycetota > Acidimicrobiia > Acidimicrobiales > Microthrixaceae > Microthrixaceae bacterium. The sequence continues at coordinate 191,433 of JADJDU010000010.1, read as the reverse complement.
CACCTTGCTGTCGAGGCGGAAAGATTCGAGCGGGTCGATGGTCATCGGGGCCTCCCGGTATTGGTTGGAGCCGGACGCGACTCCGCCCGATCGCGGCGCCCTCCCCCTTCGGGGGCAGCCTGCAGATCGGGCGGGGTCGTCGGACCTGCGAGAAGCGGGTCGTGACGAGGGTCACGGTAACCGCGACCAACCAGCACCGTCCAGACCCAGTTCCAGATATTCGGGTTCCGAAGGGGCGGACCGGTGCCGGTCAGCTCCGAAACACCTCGACGAGATCACCGGTTTCAACCAGGGCCGGGAAGTAGTCGGCCACGTGCATCGGGATCCTCACACAGCCATGGCTGGCCGGACGGTTCGGTACCGACCCCGCCCCGTGGACAGCTATTCCACCGTTGAAGTACACCGGGTTGTAGAGCCGACCCAGGGGTGCGTCGCGCCAACCAGAGACCCGCCGTCCGAACTGGTAGACGCCCAGTGGCGTGACGGCGCTCCCGCATCGACGCCCCTCCCTGGTCCTCTCGCAATAGGGCACCTCGCTCCCAGAGGAGACATGGGTGACCAGCTTCAGGTTTCCGTCCCGCCAAACCAGCATCACCTGGCGGGTGAGATCGATCTCGACGTGGGTGGGGCCCAGTTCGGGTCGCAACATGGCCTGCGCCGGTCGGGCCAGGATCAACTGCTCCAACTCGGGCGTCACGATCCCATCGCGGGGCATTCCGAACAGGGCCTGGAACGCCCACACCGACATGGTGGTCTTGACCCCGAACCGCCCGTCGGCTTCACCCGGGTCGTAGAACTGCTCGGCCAACGCCTTTTGCAGGGCCATGGTCCTCACCCCGACGCTGCCGCCCTGAAGCGGTCCCGGCGGTTCGGTGATCGACTGTGGAGGCAGGGTCGTGGTGGTCGGGGGAACGGTGGTCGGGGGCAGCGTGGTGATGGGAGCGGTAGTGGTGGTGACGGTGGTCGGAGGCAGCGTGGTGGAGGCCTCGGTGCTGGTGGAAGAGGTGACGGTCACCTCGGGCCCGCTCGACGAGCCCGAACCACCGGTGGCAGCCCGGTCCACCCCCGTGTCGGGGGTGCACGCACCGACCACCATCGTCACCACAACCGCGACGGCCACGACCGCACGCCTCATCGCTCATCTCCCTCCAGCCCCAGCCTGGCCGGCCGGTGCATCCAGTGTCGCGCACCGGACCCCCGGTACCCTGGACGTCCGGTGACGGCCACCAACGACTCCCCCTCCTCCACCGCGCCCGCTCCACCGTCTCCTCCACCCGAGGAACGGGACGAGGAGCGCACGCCTCCAACCCCGGCGAGACGCTCGGGGCCGCCCGAGGTACCCATCGACCTGGTGTTGTCAGCCCGACGAGGCGACCCGGCGTCCTTCGCCCACATGATCGAACACTGGGACCCCTACCTGCGTCCGTTCGTACACCACGTGTTGGGCGGTGACGGTTCCACCGACAGGGCACTGTCGGCGGCCTATGTGCGGGCCTACCGAGCCCTCCCCCGCTACGACGCCAGCCAGAAGCCGGGCTTGTGGCTCCACCGCATCGCATACCTGGCTGCCACCGACGAGCTGCGCCGCATCACCCGGGACCCGGCCCGCCGCCGTGCCCTCGCCGATGAAGGACGGGCCGAAACGGCGACCGACGCGCCCACCGTCCACACCGGCATTTCGATCGAAGACCTGTTCCTGCTCGACAGGGAGCTCGATTCCACCGCCCCCGGCACCGAGGGGCTCCCCGACACTCCTGCAGCCAACACCAAGATCGGATCCACCCCCGCTGGTTGGCGACGCCTGGCCCCCGACCAACGGGCCCTGGCTGTGCTCGTGGACCTAGAAGGCCACACCCTGACCGAGGCGGCGCGGACCTTGGATGCCGACGTCGAGACCGCCACCAACCGCCTGGAATCGGCCCGACGTCTACTGACCCACTCGGCCAACCACGCGCCCGACACCGCATCACCTGTCGACCTGGCGCCCGCCGCGTCCGAGGTGCTGTCTGCGATCCCGGTTCCCGCCCCCGATCCCCGCTTCTGGTCGACATTGGGCCGTCGTCTGCTGGCCGAACGGGCATCTCCCGCGGCTCCAGCCTTCGACCCGATGGAGCGCCTGGCCCGCTCACACCCCGCCGAGCCCGGGTTCCATCCCCGTTCCGATCCCGTGCACGGCATGGCCGAGCAAGCCGAGCTCATAAGGCCTCCCCGGAACCGACGACGTCTCGCTTTGGTGATCTTGGCTGTAGTTGCACTAGCCGCCCTGATTACGACCGCGGTGATCATCGGCACCAGCGACCGGATACCGGACGGATCCAGGGCCGCATCCGAGGTTGCGGCCACAACTTCGGCCGCCATGGCCGAAGGCCCCTACCGGCGGGTGTTGATCGACGTGGAAGAACACGACGCCACCGGCCGACGAACGGAACGAACCTACGAGTTGATCCTGGGCGGGGACGGGTCCTGGGTGGTATCGGACCGTGGCACCATCGACCAGACCACCTTCGATGCCGAAGAAGGTCTGATGCGCCGAGTGGCCGTCATCGGCCGTGGGGACAAGGCCGGCGTGTACGCCACCGACGCCACCGGTCTGGCGGCCGGACCCCCAGACCCGTCGACCATCGAACCAGTTCCCCTGGCCGACCTCAGTGCAGTGCCGTCGGTGTTACGCGTCGCTGGCCAGGCGAGGATGCCGCGCACCACCGATGACGGCCGGTCGCTCTACGTGCTGTCCACAAATCTGGCCACCGGGGTAGACGGCACCGATGAGACCTGGACGATTCGAGTGGCAGCCGACACCTCGCTCCCGGTCGACGTGACTCGGTCGGTGGGGAGCCGCACCGTTCGCCGCACCCAAATCACCTCGTGGACCACCCTCACCGAGGTGGCCGCCGACACCTTCCACCAACCGGTGGCCGACGATGCCCGGTCCAGCGTCGAGGATCACGGTTTCACCTCCACCGATCTGTCTGCCGTGCCCCTATTGGGTCGGGGAGATGCCATCACCCCGGGCTGGCTTCCCGCCGGTTTCGAGATGGCTGCGGTGACGGTACGGGCAGAAGCTCCGGGCTCGGCACCCACCACCGGGTCTGGTACCAACCCTCCCGACGTGGCGGTCATGTCCATCGGTTTCCAGCGAGGTTCGGAGCGCATCACCCTCAGCACCCGCTCGGCGGGCAGCGACCCGACGGCGTGGTCTTCACCGTTCGGTCCCGCCGCCGGCCAGGAACCAACGGAGCGCACCGTTGGGGACGGAGCCTTCAACGGTGCCCGTACCACCATCTCCACCGATGCCCGCGGCCGAACCCACCTGTGGGGCATCAGCGGCGACACAGTGTTCACCATCTCCGGCGACCTGACACCAGACCAAGCCCATCGCATGGTGGCATCGTTGCGATAGCTGGGTGGCCCCGTACCGACCGGTGGATCAGGCTCCGCCTCGGTTTACCGTGCCGTTCTTATGGGTCGGATCGCTGCTTGAGCACCGCCGGCAGGACGAACCGGGTGAAGAAGTCCTCCACGTCGGTAGCCACCGACGGTACGACCAGGGTCAGCAGGACCTGGGACAACAGCCACGACACGGCATCGTCGGCCGTCACCCCCGACCGCAGCATCCCGGCCTCGTCCATGGCCGCCAGGTGAGGTCGATAGAAGTCGTGGATGACCCCGAGTACCCGTTCGTCAGGGTCGAGTTCCCGCCACGGTCCGGTCACGTCTCCACCGCTGAACAGCCGGGCCAGCGACGGCGTGGCCCGAATAGCCACCACGGTGTGGATGAGAGCGTCGGCCAGGTTGGATCCGGTCGGCGCCGGGCGTTCGAGGATGGCGGTGAGCTCCCCCGCCAGACGGCCCGAGGCCCGGAGTACCAGGTGGGTCACCAGCTGCTCTCGACCCCCGGTGTGACGGTGCACCGTCATGCGGGTCGTACCCGCCCGTTCGGCGACCTGGTCCAGGGTCAGGTCGAGGCCGTGCTCCTCGAAGCACTCGTCTCCGGCAACCAGGATGCGGGCCCGGGTGTCCAGTCCCCGCCGGTTGCGGGGGTGCCCCGGTGACTCAGGGGGCATCGTCGTTGGTGACCGCCTGGTAGGGCCGGCACGGTTGGCCTCGAAGCGATGGGCACGGCCATGTGGCTTCGGGTACCTCCATGGCAGGCAGGACGCCTACCACCAGGCGCGAAGCTCGGGCGCCGCCCCAGGCCACGTCGCGCTCAGCTCCGGCTTCGCCCAGGTCGGTGAAGGTCCAGGCCCCGAAGTTGCGGCCGGGGCTCGAGATCGAGATGGCTAGGCGGTCACCCTTGCGGAAGGCTTGGGCAAAGGACGGGATCGCCACCTTCACGGACTGGAAGCTGTCGTCGGGCATTTCGTCGGCGTCGGCGGCCGAGTAGGTCCGGTCGATCTGGCGACCCTGCGAGGTGTCGGACACAGCCCGGTCGCTGAGTCGGAGCAGTCCCGAGGTGACCAGCCATTCGGTGTCATCGGGACGCACCAAGCTGACCGTGACCTGAACGGCACCATCCCCGTCGGGGACCTTCATGAACAACTCGGCGAAGGCTGGACCTCCAAGGATGGTGGTGGTCTCGAAAGGTTCGCTGACGTAGCCAAGTGCGTCACCGTCGGGGAATCGAGTCCAGTCCAGATCCCAGGTCGGGGCCAGCAGTTGGTAGCCAGCTTCCCCGAAGAAGTCCTCGCCGGCACTGTCGGGAGCATTTGAGAAGCGGTTGACCCCGTCACCGTCTGGCTTGGTCGCGCTCAAGGCACCATCGGCGCCGAGGTAGAAGGTGCGATCCTTGCTGGTCGGTGGAGGCCAGGCTTCGTAGGTGGTCTCGAAGGCGGACACCGGCGCGCCCGGCACCTCTCCGGCCGTGCCGCTCTCGAACAGCACCCTGACGTCGGGTTCGGCCCGGAATGCAGCCAGAGCGGCGTCGTAGCGCCCGGGTCGGTACTGCTCGAAGCGGTTGGGTCCGAAGGAGAGCCCGGGGGTACCGAAGGCATCCTCGAAGTAGGGGGGAGCGGCGGCGCGGATCATGTCGTCCATGTGGGGGACCTCGCCGGCCACGTAGAACTGAAGGAACTCGAGCCATCGGGACAGCACCTGGGGGGCGTAACCGTCGGGATGACGCCCGTTGTAGAGGTTGAAGTGCAGATCCGGGCTGGAAGTGAAGTTGCCCAACATGTCGGTGAACTGGGGGCCGGTCTGTTCGTCCTGCCATGCCCCGGCCAGGAACACCGGTACCTCGATCTGGGACACCAACCCCTGGACAGGTCACGGGCATCGGCCTGTTCGGGCCGGTGGACCAGTGACTTCCCGAACGCTTCGAAATCGATGTTCTGCTCGCGGAGTTGTTGGTGGGCCGCGCAGGTCTTGTCGCCTTCGTCGATCAGCTTGTCCGTCCAAGACATGCCACTCGACGAGGACTGGCTGTCGCGTTCGGCCAGCCATTGGCGGGTGAATCCACCGTTGTAGATCCCACCCGGCCACTGTTGCAGCCAGGGGTCCTTGATCACCGACAACGGGGTGATGGCGGCCAGGCTCGGCGGTTGGGTGGCCGCGGTGTAGAGCTGGGTGATCCCCGAGTACGACAGGCCGATCATCCCCACCTTGTTGCCCCGCACCCAGGGCTGGCGGGCCACTGCTTCGACCACGTCGTAGCCATCGACCTGCTGGGCCCGGTTGAACACATCGAACACGCCCCCCGAGCATCCGGTGCCACGCATGTTCACGCCGACGGTGGCGAACCCCAACAGCCCGGCGATCATCGAACCGGGCTCGGTCTCGTCGGGGTTGGAGACGGCGTAGCCGGAGTACTCGATGACGGTCGGGTACGGGCCCTTCTCGACCGGTCCCGGCAACCTCACGTTGACGCCGAGCTGTACGCCGTCTCGCATCGTCACGTAACCGAACCATTCGGTGTCGTCGCCGGACGGCCCGATATCTCCGACCTGGTCGTCGAAGAAGTCGGGGTCGGGGTGGCTGTCGGCGCCCAGGACCTCGAACGGCTCGGAGACCTGGACGGGATCGGTGTCCTCCAGCCGGACGGTGTAGCCCTTGCCGGCCTCGACTACGTAGCCCTGATCGGTGGGCAGTTTGGCCTTGGCTCCGGTCTGAAACTCGGCCAGCTCATCGGGCAGATAGGAGAAGTGGGCCTGGCCAAACTTGTCGGCTCGCAGCACGACCAGCCGGTTGTTGTCGGCATCTACCAGCGACAGCCGTTGACGAGGCTCGACACCGGTGACGGTCACTTCCTCGGTTCCGGGCACCACTTCGAACTGGGCCGGTCCGGTTTCTTGGTCGACGTCGACCTCCACCGCTAGGTCGGTTGCGTTCGGTCCTGACCTGGTCGGTTCCGATGCGGCCTTGCCGGAGTCGTTGCTGCAAGCGGCCAGGGCCGCCAGCAGCACCATGACGGCGACGCTCAGCGGAACTACCCGTCGATGCAGCCGGTGCTGGCACCGTTGGCCGTCCGCGGACATGTGTTCAGAACGCACTGGTCGTCCCCTTGTCGTCTTCGCCCCCCGAAGTGTGACACGACACCTTCGCATATCACATAACTGTGGTCAAGCATTCCACCCGGATACGGTCCCGACCATGCACTTCGGAATCGCCTTCGCCAACACCGGACCCCTAGCCGAAGGGCCGGCCGCCGCCGGGGTTGCCCGCGCCGCCGAGGTTGCCGGGTTCGAATCGATGTGGACCGTCGAGCACGTACTGGTACCCGTCGACTACCAGTCCACCTACCCCTACGCCCGCGGCGGCCGCATGCCCGGCGGCGAGTCGATCGCCATTCCCGATCCGCTGGTGTGGCTCGCCTACGTGGCGGCATCGACCACCACCATCCGCCTCGGAACCGGGATCCTCATCCTGCCCCAGCGCAACCCGGCCATCGTCGCCAAAGAGGTGGCCACCCTCGACCGCCTGTCGGGCGGACGGGTCGAGCTTGGAATCGGAGTCGGCTGGCTGGAGGAAGAGTTCGACGCCCTCGGTGTTCCGTTTGCAGGGCGCGGGGCTCGCACCGACGCCTACGTCGCCGCCATGCGCTCGTTGTGGACCGGCGAGGCGGTGGATCTCGACGATGGCTTCCACCGCTGGAACCGGGCCGTGAGCCTGCCCACCCCCGTCCACGGGCGGGTTCCCATCGTGGTCGGTGGCCACACCGAGGCCGCCGCCCGCCGAGCCGGCCGTCTGGGCGACGGCTTCTTCCCCGGCAAGGGCACCGTGGAGGAGCTGGCCCACCTGTTCGACGTGGCCCGGGCCGCAGCCGAGGAAGCTGGTCGCGACCCCGACCGGTTGGAGCTGACCGCCGGTCACCCCGGAGTGATGGGTGAGGACCCCCTGGCCGCGGTCGAGGAGATGGCGGCCCTGGGTGTGACCCGGATGATCATCCCGCCCTTGGCCTGGGATGTAGACAGCGCCACCGAGGCCTACGCCGCCTTCTCTGAACGTGTCATCCAAAAGGTCTGAGGCACCGAAGTCCCTATCGACCGTCGCCGCTGGGCAACCAGTCCGTGAGCGATGCCTCATCCCAGTCGTCAGGCCCGTACACAGTGCCCGGCATCGGGGTCATCAGGTGGGTGTCTCCTCCGGTGACCCACTGAGCCGAAGTTCGCTCCCAAGCCACCAGCCGATCGTCGGGGTCGGTTCCCCCGACGGCGTCGTCAGCCAAGCCCCGGGCCGAGTCGCGAGCAGCTCGGAGTCGGGTCTGCGCCTCGTTCGATGCCGCCCACACCACCACCACTTCGTGCTGGTTGGTCAACACTTCGTAGATCCCGGTCGGTTCGTGGCCGTACTCCCGCCACAACGGAACCTGCTCGGCCACCACCGCGGCTAGGTAGTCCAACGGCGCTCCGGGGCGCACCGTCAGGAGCTGGTGCACGAACAGAGTTCCCTTCACTCCCCGTTCGGCCAGCTCCGAGGTGGACGGACTCCCAGGAACCCCACCGCACAAGCGGTCGAAGCCGCCGGTCCTCCACTGGGCCGCCTCATCCCACCATTCCCCGTAAAAGGCGTTTCGCCGCTTGAGGTTGAGACGGTCCACGTTGGCCGCCCAACCAGACCAGCCCTGCGGCCCGACGTCCCAGATGTTGACCACCTGGGGCCAGCGCCCACCGCCCACGGCACACACGAAGAAGGTGCCCTGGAGCGTCAACATGTCGGGCATGACGTTGGTGGGTTCCCGGGTAACGCACGCCATGTAGTCGTATTGGCCCTGCCCCACGATGTCGACGGTCTCGTGCAGGTACAGGTTCCGGTTGGCCATCTCGGCAACGTAGCGGCCAACCGTGCGGTGCCGACGCGTCGCCTACCGTGGCGATGTGCCCGATCCCACCCCGGACACCCCCGGCCCCGCCCCACAAACCGCCCCAACCGGCCAGCCCGGCCAACCCACCGATCTCGAGGCCCTGCGAGACGGTGTGCTCACCGGCGACCGGAGGACCCTGGCCCGGGCCATAACCCTGGTCGAATCAACCCGTCCCGACCATCGGGCCCAAGCCGCCGCCCTGCTCGATGCCGTTCTCCCCCGGACCGGTTCGGCCGTTCGCATCGGCATCAGCGGACCACCAGGGGTCGGCAAGTCCACCTTCATCGAAGCGATCGGAACCCACGTTGCCGACCTCGGCCACCGCTTGGCGGTGCTGGCGGTGGATCCCACCAGCGCCCGCACCGGCGGGTCGATCCTGGGAGACAAGACCCGCATGGAAGCCCTGGCAAGGCACCCGCGCGCGTTCATCCGCCCGTCGCCTTCGGGCGGGGAACTGGGTGGAGTAGCCCGCCGCACCCGAGAGGCCGGCCTGCTGTGCGAAGCCGCCGGCTATGACGTCATCGTCATCGAGACCGTGGGGGTCGGTCAGTCCGAACTGGCCGTGGCCGACCTGGTCGACCTCTTCGTGCTGTTGGCCTCCCCCGGCGGCGGAGACGACCTCCAAGGGATCAAGCGGGGAATCATGGAGCTGGCCGACGTCGTGGTCGTCACCAAGGCCGACGGCCACCTCCTCAGCGCCGCCAACCATGCCGCCGCCGACCTGCGACGAGCCCTGCACCTCATGAGACCCAAGCACGAAGGTCTCACCACCGAGACGCTGTTGGTCTCCTCCCCCGACGGCACCGGAATCCCTCAGGTGTGGGACCACCTTCTGGCCGCCCACCACCACCTCACTACCAGCGGCCAACTCCCGGCGCTGCGGGCCCGCCAAGCCACGGCATGGATGTGGGAAGAAGTCCGGGCCGGGCTCACCCAGCGCTTCAGCGAGTCACCCGCGGTCCGCGAGGTACTCGCGGACCTGGAACTGTCTGTCGAGTCAGGAAAGACCGCTCCCACCGCCGCCGCCCAGACCCTCCTCGATCGATTCTCGACCTGAGTAGCCCGCCGACAGCTCAGCCTGTACGGGCTGCGGCTACTCGCTCCAAGAACACCTCAGGCCCACCGTCGAGCGGTACCCCTGCCACCTTGGGGAGCAACTGGAAGGCCAGTGTCTGAGCCAGGTTGGCCCGATGACCGGGATCCAGTTCGCTGCGCCGAAGCAGGAACGACCGAACTGCGGCCACCTCCTCGGCTGTGACCGATGAGACGTCCCAACCCACCACGCCCGGCGACAACACCGGCGCCATAGCCGATCCGGTGACCGAGACGAGGTTGCCGGCTCCAGCCCGCGGCCGGTTCACCACCAAGGTCCCGGCCGCCATGTCTCCGACCCGCTGGTTCAGCGGCGACACGAAGATGGCCACCGCTCCCACCAGGTACGTGCCAGGGAGGATGTCGACCACCCGCACCAGGTTTCGCACCGTGGCCGTCAGAAATGTGACCGGTGTTCCGTCACGGCGGACCACGGTCATGCCGAAGACCCGCTTGCCGACCGTCTGACCCCCGGCGAAGGCCTCGGCCACCACCGGGTAGCCCAGCATCACCATGAATCCGCCGACCGACACCAACACCACCCCGGCGTCACCGAACAGTCCACCCACGAAGGTGAGCACGGTGAGCGCCAACACCTGGAGGATCAGGTCGACCATGGCTGCTGCCACCCTCGAACCCAGGCCGGCCAGCACCATCTCGTGATCGAGGCCTTCGGCTCCGGCCACGCTGACGCGGTCATCCAACTCCACGCCGAGAAGCTACCCGGCGTCGGGCTGTACCCGACCCCGCCAGAGCACCAGCACCCAGAACACCACGGCCAGGCCCACCCCGAACACCACCGCGGGAACCAGGTCCAGACCTCGGGGCGTGATGAAACCCTCCACGAACCCGGTGGGTACCAGCAGCGCCGCCGCACCCAGAGCCATCTCGACCCCGGCCCGGCCCTCCACGGCCAGCGCCTCCACCCGGGTGCGGTGACCGGGATGGACCAGCGCCCACCCGGCACGAAGGCCAGCGGCTCCGGCCACGACGATGAGAGACATCTCCAGCACGCCATGAGGGACCACCAGACGCCAGAACGCCTCACCGTTGCCTCCGGCCACCGCCAACCCCGCGATCAGCCCCACCAGGAGTCCGTTGAACAACAGGCTGACGACGGTCATCGCCCCGCCGGTGAGGCCGCCGGCGAAGGCCACCAGCGCCACCCGTGCGTTGTTGGTGAAGATGGCCGCAGAGAAGCCAGCGTTGGTGCCGGTCTCGGTGATCGTCTCGGTGTCTGGATCTCGGAACTCGCCTTCGCCGACGCCCGCCGACAGGTCAGATACCTGGGCCACCCGGGCCGCTACCCGAGGATTGGCGTGCGACCAAAAGCCCATGGCCCCCATCGGAACGAACAACAGGAGTGCCGAGACCACTAGGTAGACCGGCCGTTCCGCCACCCTCCGCCAGAAGCCGGTGGTGACGAAACGTGCCACCGACTCTCGTTCGGTCACGCTGCCGTAGACCAGGGGGCGGGCATCTCCGACCAACACCTCGAGTCGCCTGGTCACCGGGTCGGCCCGGTACTGCTGGCGGGCGTAGGCCAGGTCGGCGACGGCACCGCGATAGCTCGCTCCCAGCTCCGATATCTCGGCGGGGGCGAGCCGTTGCACCCGGCCCCGGGCTCGGGTCGTCAGGGCCTCGAGTCGGTCCCAGCGGTCACCGCGCTCGGCTACGAACTGCGAAAGAGGTTCACCCACGTCAGCCTCAGATCCTTGCCGTCGACTTCAGTCGCAGATAGGCCGACACGCAACGGGTGGCCAACAGGTCGGCGGGCGCTTCGGCCAGCACCGCCCCCGATGCCGCCAGCTTGGCCCGAACCTCGTCCTGCTCGAACATGATCTCGGCTGCAACTCCCGCCTCCAACAGGTCACGCCGGGTACCCGGTGAACGGGTCACCGTCGCCTCCAGATCAGGATCGTTCACGCTGGCCACCAAGACGGCGTGGCGGCGTACGAGCACCGGCACCGCTGCCAACAGCGGACGGGCGGCGGCAGCATCGGCCAGATCGGTGAAGACGATCACAAGAGCCCGCTTGGCTTCACCCACCCGGGCGAAACCTGCTTGGTAATCACTGTCCACCACTCGGGGTTGAAGGTCATCGAGCAACCGGGTGAGCCCTTGCGCATTGGAACGTCTCGGACGCACCACTCGGTGCACCTCGCTGTCGAACACGACCGCCCCAACCCGGTCTCCGACGGCATCGGCCACCGCCGCCACCGCGGCCATGGCGTCGAGGGCCACATCCAGGCGAGTGCGGTCACCGACCGGAGACGACAGGAGGCGGCCCGTGTCCACCAGGCACCACAGGTCCCGTTCGGTGTCTTCGCGGTACTGGTTGACCATCGGCCGACCGGTACGTTCGCTGGCTCGCCAGTTGAGGTGGCGGATGTCGTCGTCGGGCGTGTACTCCCGGATGGTCTCGAAGTCGGTGCCCAGCCCCAAAGGACCACGGCGCATGCCCGGATCCCGGAAGGTGCCCTGACGTACCGCCGCCGCCATCCGACGGGCCCCGGGCAGGTCGGCATGACTGTGGATGACGGCGTCTCCGGCGGCGAAGTGGCGCCATCGCCCCAGACGCAGCGGGCCGGTGCTGCGGGTCACGACCGGACCGATCGAATGCTCCCCCCGGGCGGTGACCACCATCTCTCCCCGGATCGCCCCCAGCGCTTCGGCCGGGGTCACCCGAACATCGGCGGTCTGAGGTTGGCGGACATCCACCCGTACCGCCGGCCGGGACTCGACCTCGACCAGGAACGGAACAGCCACCCCCCTGACCACCTCCGAAGCAAGGCTGCGCTCGACGGCGGGAGGCTTACGAACCCACCAGCTGTCGACCACCAGACCGACCAGCACCAGGGCGAATGCCGCCCCCGCCACCGGCACCGGCACCACCAGCGCGGCCATGGCCACCAACGCCAGAAGGGCCACGGTTCGACCGGTGGGGCTCATAGGCATGACGCCAGCCGATCAGCGCGGTACTGGGACGGCCGAGATTGCGTTGGCCACCGCCGCGTCGGCGGTCAGCCGGTCGAGTTCGGCCTCGGGGCGAAGCACCAGTCGATGACGCAACACTCCGGGCGCCACCCGGATCACATCGTCGGGGATCACATAGTGACGACCCCACAGTCGAGCCGACGCCTTGGCCGCCACCAGCAGGTGCACCGCGGCCCGAGGACTGGCGCCCACCGCCACACTGGGCAGGGCTCGGGTCTGGCGGATGAGGGCCGTCACGTAGCCGGCGACCTCGTCGGTGACGGCGGTGGAGTCCACCTCGGCCCGAGCCGCCATCACATCGCCGGCATCCACCACGCGTTGCACGTCCGCGGTCCCGGTCGGTACCAGACCCTTGCGGCCCAATCCGAGCAGAGCCTTCTCCTGGTCGGCGCTGGGATAGTCGACCAGGACCTTGACCAGGAACCGGTCGAGCTGAGCCTCGGGAAGCGGGTAGGTGCCTTCGTACTCCAGCGGGTTCTGGGTGGCGATCACCAGGAACGGCTGAGGTAGTGGGTGGGCGGTACCGTCGATCGACACCTGGCCTTCCTGCATTGCTTCCAGGAGTGCGGCCTGCGTCTTGGGCGGCGTGCGGTTGATCTCATCGGCCAACAGGACGTTGGTGAACACCGGGCCGGGTCGGAACACGAGCTCGCGGTCTCTAAGGGTGAGGTTCCCGGTGAGGTCCGACGGCAACAGGTCGGGAGTGAACTGAGCCCGCCGGAACTCGAGACCCAGGGCCCGAGAGAACGTGGATGCCAGCAACGTCTTAGCCGTACCCGGCACGCCTTCGAGCAGGACGTGTCCACCGACCGCCAACGCCACCAGGAGGGTGTCGAGCGCCTCGTCCTGACCGATCACCACCTTGGAGACCTCGGCGTGCAGGCGCGTCCTTAGGGTACGCAGCACCCCGTCGGCTGGTGGCACCGCTGCTGGGACCGGCGTCGGGATCGGGGCTGTCGGATCGGACAAGGCAACTGCTCCTAAGGGTCCTAGCGGGATAGGTCCAGCCTTCGTCGCTGCGAGGGTATTCAGACCGAGGCTTCGCCTCGGTTTGACCATGCCGTACTGATGGGTCGGCTCACCTATCGGCTCGCCTCCCAAGGCTGAGGACGCGTGACCGTACCGGCTTGACGGTCGCGGCGGGGATCGAGACCAGTTCGGGCGCGACGGTTCGCGACTGCCAGTTCACCCACCGCCAGAGCGGTATGCAGGTCGGCCGGCGCCTCTACGACGGTGGCGATGGTGGCCGGGTCGATCCCGGCTGCCTCGGCGCTGGCGGCGACCACCGTGTCCGACGCGTCGGGAGGGATTCCCAGCGCCTCGGTCAGGTGACGACGATTGGCCAACATCAGGGAGCCACCGTCTCGGCCGGGTGGGGTGCGACACGATCCAGGTCGGCGGCCACAGCCCGAACGTGGTCCAGACGGGGCGGACGCAGGGCTCGACGGTCTGGTTCGGGTGGGCCGAAGCGAACACCGGCCCACCACAGCCCGACGACGAAGGCGCCCGCCAACCCGGCGGCCACCCACCGCCAGTGGGCCGGAACTGCACCGGTTCCACTTGCGGCGAAACCATGTACCGACTCCACGAACACCAGCACCCCACCTGGTTCGCCGGCCAGCCCCAGGGCCAGAGCAGCGTTGTCGGCCTTCGCCAGGTTGCGGTTGTGGAGTGGATCGGCGTCGGCCAACGCCACCACCTCACCTCGGCCCAGCGGGATCGACACCAACACGGGTCGGCCGTCGTCGTCGGCCACGTGAACCCGGTGACCTTCCAGCCCCTGCCACCTGGTTCCGCCATCACCGGCCATCGACCGGGCCCGACCGGTGACGCTTCCCCCCACGTCTCCCTCTACCGCGTCCTCGACGCTCACAGCTAGGGGGTTCTGGGGGTCTACCTGCTCGACCGATAGCTCCGGCCCAGCCACCGCGGCCAGCAGCGGGGCCGTCGCCGGACCCGCCAACACCAACCGGCCACCTCGACCCGCGGCTTCGAGGATGGCCCGGGCCTGGGCTTCGTCCATCTCTCGGGGATCGGCCACCACCACCGTGGACCCGGCGGGCAGATCGTCCTGACCTACCGCCTCGGTTAGGCGCACCACGTCGTGGCCCGACTGTCGGGCTAGATCGGCGAAGGCTTCGAGACCGGATCCACCGGTGCTGAGCGACGACGAAACCGGTCCTCCCGGGTTGCCCCCTCCGATGGCGCTGCGCACGCCCATCAAGGCCACGTTCAGGGCGACCACTGCCCCGATGAACGAGATCACGACCCGTTGGGTCAGGGTCAGGGCGTTCCACCACTCGCGAGCGTTCACCGTGGGGTCCTGGTCCCGATCAGCTCCGCCCACCGGAGCTTGGCCCGTTCACCATCCTCGGAGGTGGCGGGGCGTCCCCCGTAGGTGATCTCCTCGAAGTCCACCGTGAGCTGGTCCATGACGGGGTGCCCGACCTGACCTGCGGCTCCCTCCGCGGTGGTGTCGGGTCTCAAAACCAGCCGATCGGCTCGCACCAAGCGGAGAAGCCCGGCCTGGTACCGGTAGCGGACGACCAACGCCCAGTCACCGTCGGACTCGGCTTTGGCGGCCAGGCGATCGAGCCCGTCTGGGTCCAGACCGATGTCGACCAGAGCGGAGCGGTCCCCGTCGATCACCGCCGAGCGGCTGCGACGCGACGCCAGCCACCACATCAGCGCCGCCGCCACGCCGATCACGAGGGCTAGGAGGATGTACTCACCGAAGGGGACGCTCAGCAACGGGCGCAAGACCGCTTCCATCACCTCGGCCACGGCGTCGGTGATGGGGCGCAGCCGGTCGGCGATCCACTCCAGCACACCTTTGAACGGGCGGGGTAGGCGCTGCTCCTGGTACTTGTCGCCGTCGAGGATGCTCTGGGCTCGGCGACGGGCCTCGTCGGGGTTCATCAGCCCTGGTCAGACGGAGACCAACGGGTCGGATCTCCGGGATCGCCAGAGTCGATTGGTGGGGCCCAGGTGGTGGGCGAAGGCGACGCGTGGGGCGCTGGAGCTGGAGGAGCTGGAGGAGGTGGAGGAGGGGGAGGCGGGGGCGGAGGTGGAGGTGGGGGCGGTGCACCGAGACCGGGTCCAGGCTGGCCGGGGTAGGGAGCGCTTCCACCCGCGTAGCCGGGGTTGTACTGACCGGGGTAGGCCGGGGGTGGAGCGGAGAATCCGCCGGGCACACCAGGACCTGCTGGTGCCCAACCGGGCGGCAGCGGGCGGGAGCCAGGCTGAGCCGGGAAGCCCGTCGTCGTCTCGGTGCCCAGACGTTGGGCCCACAGGTACAGGTCGAAGCCCTCTTTTCTAACCCGCAGATCGACGTACAGAGCCATGGTCAAGGCCGCGGTGAAGGGCGTGACGGCAACGGTGCTGACAATCGAGACGATGCCGTTGAGGATCGCAGTCACCACCACTCCGGCATCCATGAACATCACCACCGCCACCGGTGCCGCCAACATCCCCTGGAACACACTGGCCAGGATCGTGCCCAACAAGACCACACCCAGGGTCCGCCAGCACATCCCCTTGACGAGCTCACGAGATCGGCCCATGGACCGGGCTGCGGAGGTGCCCTCGAGCAGCAGCACCGGCATCGCTACCGCGAACACCGCCATCGGCCACAACACACCGATCCCGCAGGCGAAGAGCCCGGCCACGGTGGCCAAGGTGCTCAAGAAGGTGAGGCCCAGAACCGACCAGATCCGCGAGAACCCGAATCGCAGGCTCTCCTTCCAGTCGGGGTCATCGCCCACGTAGGCCCCGCTGATGGACCGGAAGCAGGCCGCGGTGGCGACGGTGGTGGCCACGATGATCGACAACGAGCTGACCAGAAGCCCCACGAGGTACAAGAGCATGTCTCCCGAGTCCGCTGAGATCTCACCGGTGACCGGGTCGATGGTGGGCTCAGACCCCGCCGAGGCCGACACCAAGACGCTGAAGATCACCACCGGCACCACGGGGACGGCCACGGCTGCCAGCAGGGTGCGGGCCCGGCTCCGGTAGATCTTGATGGAGGCGTCGAGCAACTCCCCCACGCCAAGGGGTCTCAGTCCGTACACGCCTGGACCCTACTCAGGACCCAGGCCCTGACCCGGGCGCTCCATCGATTCGACCGACTCCCCCATGGGCCCCACCTGTACGCCGCCCCGTCGACGGGTAGCGGCCGGGGCCCCGGCGACGGCGCCGAGGGCGTCGACGGCCACGAAGATCAAGCGGGCCACGATGGCGGTGGCGGCCGCCACACCGCCGTCCAAACCCGACGCGGCCAGCAGGACCGCCTCACGGATACCCGCCCCCGCCGGCACCGGCACGGCCAGGAACCCTGCCACCCAGCTCAGCACCGCCGCGAACGCCACCCGGACCAGGGGGGCGTCGGGGGTGAGGGCCCGGGCCACGGCCCAGGTGGACAACCCGATGCCGACCCAGGTCGGGATGTACATGGCGACCAAGCCCAGCGACTGACGCCACCGAGGTACGTCCAGGTGGACGACGCGCCCGGTGAAGCGTCGAACCACGGCCAACAACCACTCCAACACCCGGTGGTGGAGGCCGACCACCCCCACGGGGAGGGCGAGCAGGAACAGCATCCACGGAGTGAAACCGCCCTCGGCCAAGGCGAAAGGGACGAGGGCGGCCACCACGAACATTGCCGCCAGGTAGAGCATTCCCAGCGACAGGGCGACGCTGGTGTAGGCCCGGGTGCGGGGAACGCCACCACGGCGGGCCAGCTCTCCCCGCCCCACTACCGGCCACACCCCACCAGGCAGGTACTTGCCCAGTTCGCCCACGAAGTACCAGGACACCACTCGGGTGGCCTTCACCGCGACCCCCAACTGGTGCAACACCCGGCCCCACACCACACCGATGGAGGTCATGGCCAGGCCGGCCAGGACCACCGCCACCAGCAGCCACCCGGGCCGGGCTGCTCGGAGTTGGGCCTCGGCCTGCTCCCACTCCCGACTCAACGTCTTGAACACGAACGCCAGGGCGGCCAGGGCGAAGCCGGTTCCCACCACCGAACCGATGCGGGCACCCACACCCGAGGCGACGGGACCAGACGGGTCCAGCACCTCGCTCGGGTCGGAATCAGCGGCCATGGAGGAACCGATGGTACCGAAGGCTCTCTCGGACACCGCCGACTCCCGAACCGCGACCTCACGGCAGGTACCCTCGGGTCATGCCCCAGCCCTGGCCTGACACGGCCGATGCCCACACCGCGTCCGGCGTCGATGACGTGGACGTCAGCATCGTGTTGCCCGTCTACAACGAGAAGGGCCACCTGCGCGCCGAGATCGACCGGATACGGGCCGCCATGGACGCGTCGGAGTTCTCCTACGAGTTGGTGGTGGTGGACGACGGCTCCAACGACGGATCGGGTGAAGCTCTACGTGAGATAGAGGGGATCCGCCTCATCCAGTTCCTCACCAACCGCGGCTCGGGGTCGGCCCGCAAGTTCGGGACCAGGGCCGCCCGCGGCCGGTCGTGGTGTGGACCGACGTGGACATGTCGTACCCCAACGACCTGATCCCCGAACTGGTGCGGGAGATGGCCGGTTACGACCAGGTGGTCGGGGCCCGCACCACCGAGGAGGGCACCCACAAGGCGTTCCGGGTGCCGGCCAAGTGGTTCATCCGCAAGCTGGCGTCGTACCTGGTGCAAACCCCCATCCCCGACCTCAACTCGGGCATGAGGGCGTTCCGCCGAGATGTGGCGCTCCAGTACGTCAGCCAGCTTCCAGCCGGCTTCAGCTGTGTCACCACCATCACCATGACCTTCTTGGCCCATGGCTACACCGTCAAGTACTGGCCCATCACCTATTCGGAAAGAGCGGGGAAGTCCAAGTTCCACTGGTGGAACGACACCCGCCGCTACCTGCTTCAGGTCATCCGCATGACGCTGAGCTACGACCCATTCCGGGTGTTCCTGCCGTTGGGCTTTCTTTTGAGCGCGGTGGGAGTGGCCAAGCTCGGATACGACGTGATCCAGCACGACTTCAAGGTGGCGATCAACACGTTGTTGATCCTGCTGGCTGCGTTCCAGGTGTTCGTGGTCGGCATGCTCGCCGACCTCGTCGGTCGGGCCACCCGCGCCGTGAACGAAGTCCAGCCCGCCGCCGGCTACGAGCGCGACGCGTCGCCGACGTTTCCTCCGGGCCGTCGATCCACCTCGACACCCCGGGGCGGATCGACATCGGAGCCCGTGTGAGCCCCACAGCCGAGGTGGTGCCGACCGGCAACACCTACGACAAGTACAAGTCGAAGAACCCTGTCGAACAGCGGCTCATGGATGGGTTCTTCCGAGCCCTCGACGTCGCCCTACCGGCCACCTCCCCCAGCTACATCTTGGAGGTCGGCGTGGGCGAAGGTGAGGTGACGGGCCGAATCGCCTCCCGCTGGCCCGACGCCACAGTGGTGGGCCTGGACCTTCCGGACCCGGAGTTGGCCGCCCATTGGGACCACGCCCGGTTCTCTCCCCTGTTCGGCGACATCGGACGCCTTCCGTTCCGGGATGGTCAGTTCGACCTGGTCCTGGCCATCGAGGTCCTTGAACATGTCCCCTTCCCTGAGTTGGCGTTGGCCGAACTGGCCCGTGTCGCTCGTCGAGATGTGGTGGTGTCGGTACCCCGCGAACCCATCTGGCGGGTCGCCAACCTGGCCCGGGGCAAGTACATCGGCGATCTGGGCAACACGCCGGGCCACATCAACCACTGGGGCAGCGGCGCTTTCGCCGCCCTCGTGGGTCGACGGTTCCGGGTTCGCTCCGTCCAGAAACCGTTCCCCTGGACGGTAGTAGCCGCCGAGGTCCCCTGATCCTCGATCAGCTCGGCGGGGGCTGGAGGGGCAACGGCGCGCACATGCCGTCTAGCTCGGCCACCACGATGCGGTCCCGGTTGTCCCAGGTGATCTCGTTGCTGGGATCAACGCGCACCTTGTACTCCCGGAAGCTCTGCTCCAGGGAGTCATAGGCCAACAGCCTGCCCACGAGGGGGTCGCCGAGCCCGAGGATGAGCTTGATGGTCTCGATGGCCTGGATGGAGCCGACGATTCCGGGCAGCACGCCCAGCACCCCGGCCTCGGCGCAGCTCGGGGCCAGCTCGGCGGGCGGCGGCTCGGGGACCATGTCTCGGTAGGTGGGCCCGTTCTTGGGGTCGAAAACGGTGACCATGCCCTCGAAGCGGAAGATCGATCCGTGGACCACCGGAATGCCCAACTTCACCGAGGCGTCGTTGACCAGGAAACGGGTCGGGAAGTTGTCGGTGCCGTCCACCACGATGTCGTACTGAGCCAGGATGTCCATGACGTTGTCGGCGCCGAGGCGCACGTCATGGGTCACCACGTTCACGTCGGGGTTCAACAACGTGAGCGTCTTCTTGGCCGAGTCGACCTTGCGGTCTCCGATCCGGTCCATGTTGTGGAGGATCTGGCGCTGGAGGTTGGAGGCGTCGACCACGTCCATGTCGATTATGCCCAGGGTGCCGACGCCCGCGGCGGCCAGGTAGAGGGCAGCGGGAGACCCGAGCCCACCGGCACCGAGCAGGAGCACCTTGGCCTGGAGCAGTTCTTGCTGACCGGTTTCCCCCACCTCGGGCAGCAGGAGGTGGCGCTTGTAGCGGTTCCGTTGCTCGGCGTTGAGCGAGGCCGGGGTCAGCCAGTCTCGATCTTCGTCCTTCCAACGGTTGAAGCCGCCGACCACCGATACCACGTCGGTGTAGCCGAGGTCTTGGAGGGTCCGGGCCGCGAATGCCGAGCGGGTACCGCCAGCGCAGTACACCACTAGCGGCGTGGTCTTGTCTGGCACCTTCATCTCGATGGTGGTCTCGAGGGTGCCCCGCGGAATGTGGATGGCGCGGGGCAGGGCACCCTGCTCGTACTCGTCGGCTTCGCGCACGTCCAGCGTGACGGCGCGGGGTGCCAGCCGAAGGTCATCGGCCTCTGCCGTGGTGACCTCCCGGATCATTGACTTGGTCGACTCGAGGAGGTCTCGAAGGCTGGCCATGGTGGGTCCTCTGGGGAAGTGCGGCGATCGGTGCCGGGCCGACGGACCCGGGGTGTGCAAAAGGCTACCTGTGAGGTCAACAATCGATCCAGACCAGGGATTCCCGACAGTTGACAAATGGGTGGAAAGAACATGAAACTACATGAAACATCTTCCCCGTCTCCTCAGCCCACCGGCCCGTGCGCCGGCTCCCCCGGAGGACCTCGTGTCACTTCCCCCCGCCATCCACTCGCTACCCACCGATGCCATCCAGATCTCCACCTGGCTGGACCCGCTTCTCGACCAGCACGGCCACGACGCCCGGTCGACGTACGTGGAGCAGTTCTGGCTCCCCATCCTCGGCCCGACCACAACGCTGTTCCTGCGCCACGTGGCCCACCGACTCGAGCAGAACCCCGACGGCTTCGAGCTCCCCGTGGCCGCCACCGCCAGCGCCCTCGGCCTCGGCCTCGCCGGTGGCCGCAACACCCCCTTCCTGCGGGCCATCGCCCGAGCCGCCAAGTTCAAACTCGCCCGCCACGTCGGCCACGACACCCTCGCCGTGCACCCCCGCATCCCCCCTCTGACGCGGGTCCAGCTCGACCGCCTACCCAGCCACGTCCGCGACACCCACCAGCGCTGGCAAGAGGAGAGCCGACGACACCCCGACGTCGAACAACTCCGGCGGCGAGCCCGCCGGCTCGCGCTCAGCCTGATCGAGATAGGTGAGTCCGACGAGCAGGTGGAGCGCCAACTCCACCGCTGGCAGTTCCACCCGGCGCTGGCCCACGACGCACTCCGCTGGGCCCACGAACGTCGCCATCAGCCCGCGCCAGATACCTCTCCGATCGAGGCCGAGCCTCGACCTCGGTTGATCCGTTCCGCAGGCGCCCCGCCGCTACCGGCCTGAGCTGATCCGCGTCACGCCCGGGGCAACTTGGTCCAGTTGACCAGGAGGCGAGCCAGGGTGCGCACGCCGTAACCGGTGCCGCCCCGGGTGATGTCGTCGTAGTGAGACGTGCTCGAGGACGGCCCCGCTATATCGAGGTGCACCCACGGAATGCCACCCACGAACTCCCGTAGGAAGATCGCCGCCACCAAGGCACCGCCGTAGGCACCGGTACCGATGTTGCGCAGATCGGCCACCTCCGAATCCAGCGTCGGACGGAGATGGTCGGGCATCGGCAGACGCCAGACCGCCTCCCCGCTCGACTCGGCTGCGTCCACCACCCGTTGGGCAAGGTCGTCGTGGTTGCTCATCAAGCCGGCGGTCCGGTCACCGAGGGCGACCATGCAGGCTCCAGTCAGGGTGGCCACATCGATGATGGCGTCAGGCGAATCCTCCACCGCCAACGCCAACGCATCGGCCAGCACCAGCCTGCCCTCGGCGTCGGTGTTGAGCACCTCCACCGTCTTGCCGTTGCGGGTGCGGAGCACGTCGCCAACCCTGGTGGCGTCAGGACCGAGCATGTTGTCGGTGAGCGGGATATAGGCCGTGACCTTCATCTTCGGGGCCACCGACGACACCAGAGACATGGCCGCAACCACTGCTGCGGCCCCGGCCATGTCCGTCTTCATCCACTCCATGCCCGACGACGTCTTGATCGACAGGCCACCGGCATCGAAGGTAATGCCCTTGCCCACCAGGACCACATGACCGCGGGGTCGGTCGGGGTCGTGGGTGAGCTTCACCAGGCGCGGCTCTTGGGCCGAGCCTCGACTGACCCCCAACAACCCGCCCATCCGCTCACGGGCCAGGCCCTTGCGGTCCAGGACCTCGTAACCGAGACCGTGGTCGCGGGCCAGTTCCTGCGCCGCCTTGGCGAATGCCACCGGGGTGAGGTCACCGCCAGGGGTGTTCACCAGGTCGCGAGCGCGGGCCACGGCCTGAGCCGTGCGCTCCCCCGAGGCCACCGCGTCGGTGACCTTTCGGCCTCCCGCCCCCAAGATCGTCACCCGAGCCAGGCGAACGTCTGCGGGCCGGTCCTTGTAGCGGTCGAAGGTGTAGCTGGCCAAGGCCAACCCTTCAGACAGAGCCTCGGCCGCGCCCGGTCGGGCCCCGGGATCGACCGGACCGAGAACGTCGACCACCAGATGCCCGGTCGATCGCGCCGCTCGGGCCGCGGCCGCCCCAACTCGACGGAACGAGCACCGCGAGACATCGTCGCCCAGACCAACCAGCAGACGAGGACCAGCATCGGTGACGGCCAGCATCGCCTGGGCTTGGTTACCAGTGAAACCCGAGGCGGCCAGGAGCGCTGGATCCACACCCGGCGCGTCCTCGTCTACCTGCCCGCTCCTGACCCCGAGGGCGACCAAAGGTTCTCCCTCGGGGGCCGGCACCGTGCCGGGGTTGACGGCCGCCAGAGTTGCGGCATGGTCCAACGAGATGGTCAGGGGCACTGGTTCACGTCCTGGTCAGGTCCGGTCAGAGGGTTGTTCGTCTATGTACTGCGAGATGGCAGGGATTCGCCCTCGACCCAGCGGGCCATGGTCCACAGCAGGTCCGAGAGGCGGTTCAGGTAGGGGCCGACCTGAGATCCCTCGATCGTCGCCCCGACACAGCGCCGCTCGGCTCGACGCACCACAGTGCGGGCCACGTCCAACAGAGCGGCAAGGCGGGACTCACCGGGAACCACAAACTCGGTGGGTGCGTCGAAGCGATCGGTGATGTCGTCGATCAGTTCTTCGAGGTGAGCGACCATCTCGGCGGTGACCAGCGATATCCCCTCGGCCAGCTTGTGGCGGTTGGAGGGATCAGTGGCCAACTCGGCCATGAGCACCCAGAGGTCGCGCTCGAGCCCGACCAGCAATCCGTCCAACTCCCCGGCGGGTTCGCACTCCGATCTCGCCATACCCAGGCAGGCCTGGGCCTCGTCGACCGTGCCATAGGCCTCGGGCGCGGCCGAATCCTTGGCCACCCGCCCGCCGCCGTAGAGCCCGGTGGTGCCGTCGTCGCCCTTGCGTGTGTAGACCTTCATGCGGTGGGGAGCCTAACGGCGTCATCTGGAAGGGGTGTCTCGAGCCTCGGCCGGTAGGGTCTCCGCCGTGGCAAGCGAATTTCTCGACCTCATCGCGGAAAAAGTCGTGGTCTATGACGGGGCAACCGGCACCTGGCTCCAGACCCAGAACCTCACCGCCGACGACTACGGAGGCGAGGCACTCGAAGGGTGCACCGACCTGCTGGGCGTCACCCGACCCGACGTCATCCGGGCCCTCCACAGCGCCTATTTCGAGGTGGGCGCCGACGTGGTCGAGACCAACACCTTCGGCGCGTTCGGAGTTCCCTTGGGCGAGTACGACCTGGCCCACCGCTCCCACGAGATCGCCAAGGCCAATGCCGTGTTGGCCCGCGAGGTGGCCGATAGCTACTCCACCCCCGGCCATCGCCGATTCGTGGCCGGTTCCCTCGGACCGGGTACCAAAGCCCCCAGCCTCGACCAGATCGGGTTCGCGACCCTGAGGGATCACTACCAGGTGGCGGCCGAAGCCCTGCTCGAGGGCGGCGTCGACCTGTTCATCCTGGAGACCCACTTCGATCTGCTAGCCCTCAAGGCATCGGTCATCGCGGCCCGCCGAGCCATGGCCAAGGTCGGTCGTCAGGTACCGATCCAAGCCCAGGTCACCATGGAGTTGACCGGCCGGATGCTGGTCGGAACCGAGATCGCCGCCGCCCTGTCCGCCATCGATCCGCTTCAGGTGGACGTGATCGGGCTCAACTGTGCCACCGGTCCAGCCGAGATGGGAGAGCACGTACGCCACCTGTCCCACCACGCCCGAATGCCGATCTCGGTGTTGCCCAACGCCGGACTGCCCTCGGTGGTCGACGGAAAGATGCACTACGACCTCACCGCCGAGGAGTTGCGCGACCATCAGCGCCGCTTCGTCGAGGAACTCGGCGTGCAGATCATCGGTGGGTGCTGCGGCACCACCCCCGAATACATCAAGCTCCTGGCCGAGATGGCCCCCGGGCTCACCCCCGCACCCCGCAACCCGGTTCACGAGCCGTCGGTCACGTCCATCTACTCCCCAGTGGCCCTCCACCAGGACACGTCGTTCCTGATGATCGGCGAGCGCACCAACGCCAACGGCTCCAAGAAGTTCCGTGAGGCGATGCTCGACGGCGACTACGACACCTGCACTGCCATGGCCTCCCAACAGGTCAAGGAAGGGGCGCACGTCCTCGACGTCTGCGTCGACTACGTGGGCCGTGACGGCACCACCGACATGGACGAGGTGGCCAAGCGGTTCGCCACCCAGGCGAACGCGCCCCTAGTCCTCGACTCGACCGAGCCCGAGGTCATCGAGGCCGGGCTCCAGCGCGTAGGCGGCCGAGCCATCCTCAACTCGGCCAACCTCGAGGACGGCTTCGCCGAAGGATCGCGGCTCGATCGCGTCTTCAAGCTGGCCAAGGAGTACGGCGCCGCCGTCATCTGCCTGTGCATCGACGAGGAGGGCCAGGCCCGAGACGTCGAGTGGAAGGTCCGCGCCGCCAACCGCATAGCCGACCTGGCCGTCAACACCTACGGCCTAGAGACCAGCGACCTCATCTTCGACGCTCTCACCTTCCCGTTGTCGACCGGCGACGACGACCTCCGCGGCGACGCCATGGCCACCATCGAGGCCATCAAGCGCATCAAGACCGAGATCCCGGGCTGCTTCACGACGCTGGGCGTATCCAACGTCAGCTTCGGCCTTTCCCCAGCAGCCCGTCACGTCCTCAACAGCGTATTCATCCACGAATGCGTCGAGGCTGGCATGGACTCCGCCATCGTGCACGCCTCCAAGATCCTGCCGTTGAGCCGGATCCCCGAGGAACAGAAGGACGTAGCTCTCGACCTGATCTACGACCGCCGTGGCACCGCCGGAGCGCTGTCAGGAGGGGACCCCGGATATGACCCGCTGACCCGCCTGCTCGAGATCTTCGCCGACGTCAAGGTCCAAACGGTGGAGAAGGAGGACCGGTCCGGCTGGCCGGTAGGTGAGCGCTTGCACCACCGCATCATCGACGGCGATCGAGACGGTCTCATCGAGGACCTCGACCTGGCGATGGCCGAGGGCATCAGCCCCCTGGACATCATCAACGAGCACCTCCTCGGCGGCATGAAGGTGGTGGGCGAACTGTTCGGTGCTGGCGAGATGCAGCTCCCGTTCGTGTTGCAGTCCGCCGAGACCATGAAGACCTCGGTCGCCCATCTCGAACCCCACATGGAAAAGGTCGATGGTGACGCCGGCAAGGGGCGGATCGTCCTGGCCACCGTCAAGGGTGACGTCCACGACATCGGCAAGAACCTCGTCGACATCATCCTCACCAACAACGGCTATGAGGTCCACAACATCGGCATCAAGATCTCGATCGCCGAGATGATCGAGAAGGCCCTCGAGGTCGGGGCCGACGCCATCGGCATGAGCGGTCTTCTGGTCAAGAGCACCCTCATCATGCGAGACAACCTGGAAGAGCTCAACTCCCGCGAGCTCAGCCACATCCCGGTGCTGCTGGGCGGGGCCGCCCTCACCCGGACCTACGTGGAACGTGACCTACGAGAGGTCTACGACGGTCGCCTCTTCTACGGCAAGGATGCCTTCGAGGGACTTCGGGTCATGGACCGCCTCGGTTCGATCCGCCGCGACCCCACCTCCGACGACCCCGACTGGGGTCGGGTCCCATCTGAGTCCAAGGTTCCATCGCGCTTGCACGACGCGCCCACCGCCGAGGAGCTGGCCGCCCTCCCGGCCCGCTCCCCCGAGGTCGAACTGGACAACCCTGTGTTCGTACCTCCCTTCACCGGGAGCAGGATCGTAAAGGGGATCCCTCTGGACGAGATCGCCGCGTACCTGAACGAGACCACCCTGTTCCGCAACCAGTGGGGTTACCGCCCCGAGGATGGAGAGGACGACAACACCTTCAAGGACCGGCTCCGTCCACTGCTACGCGAGCAGTTGGCCCAGGCCCGCGCCGAGGACCTGCTCGTACCCCAGGTCGTGTACGGCTTCTGGCCTGCCAACGGCGACGGCACCGACGTGGTGGTGTGGGCCGACGAGTCACGGGATCGAGAACTGACCAGGTTCCCGTTCCCCCGCTCCACCCGAGAGCCGCACCTGTGCATCGCCGACTTCTTCCGGCCCATCGATTCCGATGAGGTCGATTACGTGGCCTTCCAGATCGTCACCATGGGTGAACGGGTGTCGGAGCGCACCAAGCAACTGTTCGATGCCAACCAGTACAACGACTACCTGATGCTCCACGGCATCGGGGTCGAGATGGCCGAGGCGCTTGCCGAGTACTGGCACCACCGGGTCCGCCAGGAGTGGGGTTTCGTAGACGAGGACGGGCCCAACCTGGCCGGGCTCTTCCGTCAGCAATACCGCGGCGGTCGCTACTCGTGGGGCTACCCGGCTTGTCCCGACCTCACCGACAACGAGAAGGTGGCCCACCTCCTGGAGGCCCACCGCATCGGAATCGAGGTCAACGAGGACACCGGCTTCCAATACCACCCCGAGCAGAGCACCAGCGCCATCATCTGCCACCACCCCAAGGCCAAGTACTTCGTGGCACGTTGAGTCCGGGGTGTCGGCCTACTGAACCCAGATCCGACCGGTGTCTTGCAGGTGACGAAGCGCATTGCGTGAATCCCGACCACGCGCGATCCCGAAGGTCTCCTCGTCGATCAGCATCACCCAGAGGTAGGTGACCGGGTCGCCTCGGCGGGCCAGGCCTCTGAGATCCGGCGGGGCCAGATCGGGTTGCTGAGGTGGTCTGGCGGTGAGGAGGAGCGCCACCTTGTCCATGCCAAAGGCCGGAAACGAGCCCGGCGCACCACCCACGGTGTGACCCTCTCCCAGCCAGGTGCAGCGGCCAAAAGGCACCTGGGCCAAGGCGTTGAGAAGTTCCATCCCATGCTGATCGGGCTCGGCCCTGGCGATGGCCAGTTCGATCCGGGCCGCCTTGTCGGGTTGGTCGACGTACTCCTCCACCCCAGCCATGCGTTGAGCGGACAGTCCGGTGGTGGCGGTGATCCAGATGTCGCGATCGCCGTAGCGGTGACGCGTGGCCACCATCTCGGGGAACAACGCATCACCCAGCGGCCACATGGCGTCCTGGGGTCCGATCTTGCCGTCCAAGTGGGCAAGGCCGGTGGACCGAACCTCCCCCCAGCCAGGCCCGGTGCGCCAGGTCCAGAAGTTGCGGGACTCACCAACCTTTTCGGTGAGCAGCGCCATGGCATCCTCACCAAGCTGCCATGCGATCGGGGTGTGACCCACGGCGTAGCGCGAGTAGCCGTAGAAGTCTTCGCGCCCAGCCCAGCCGGGAATCACAGCAACAATCCCATCGGGATCGACCAGGGCGACACCGTCACCCTCCTCGAACCAGATCAGCTCCAGGTCGCGCAGCGGCGGGCAACCCTCGGGGTGAGCGGTTCCGGACGCTCCCATCCGAGGAGGTCCGCCCTCATCCTGAACCGGGTTCTCGTCGCCGTTTGGGGCGACCGCGGTGTTGGCGACCCAAACCGCCGAGGTCGTCTCGTCTGACTCCCCCGTGACGTCCTCCAGATACAGGTAGATGTCGGTTGGGCTCCGCAACAACACTGCCCGTCGACTGCCGTAGGGGCTGGTGGACCGCATTAGTAGATCGGGCACGCCCCTACCATCGGCAGCGGAAGTCATCCTGTGAACGCGCTCGACTCGGTCCGAGACTCCTCAACGGGGAGACGGAAGCCGCTGTTGCGCGGTCAACACCCCTGCGAACAGGTCTCCCAGCTCACCGATCCGAGCCAGCACATCGGCAGCCTGAAAGCTCAGGGACGAACCTCCGGCCCCCCGTTCCACCTCGTCCCACCTCACCGGGGTGGACACCGTCGGGTGCGGTCGGGCTCGCAGTGAATAGGCGGCGACGGTGGTCTTGTGGCGGCTGTTCTGACTCCAGTCGATCAGGATGCGCCCCTTCCGAGCGGCGCGGGCCTGGTTGGTGACCACCAGAGACGGGTGTGCCCTCTCCAGGACCTGGGCCACGGCCAGCGAGAACGATCCGGCATGGTCATGGCTGTGGGGGGTGTTGAGCGGCAGGTAGACCTGCAAACCCTTGGACCCCGACGTCTTGGCGGCACACCCCAGATCGAGGCCAGCCAGGGTGTCACGGATCCACAGGCCCACCTCACAACACTCCACCATCGAAGTGCCGGGCCCCGGGTCGAGGTCGAACACCACCATGGTCGGGGCATCGATGTCATCGGCCCGAGCCATGGGGGCATGGATCTCGATGGAAGCCAGGTTGGCTGCCCACACCAGGGCCGCCGCGGTATCGAAGCGGCAGTACCCGATGGTGCCGTTGCGATCCCCGGGGCCCGGCACCGTCGACACCCAATCGGGGCGGTGGCCGGGGCAGCGCTTCTCGAAGAATCCCTCGCCTTCCACCCCGTCGGGAAAGCGCCGCAGGGTCACACCCCGATCAGCGATGTGGGGGAGCATCACCGGCGCGATTCGCAGGTAGTAGTCGATGACCTCAGCCTTGGTGAACCCCGATTCCGGGTACAAGACCTTGTCCAGGTTCGACACGGTCAGGCTCCTGCCCTCGATCTCGACCGGAACCCGGTTGGTGGCCATTGGGTCTCGACCGTTCAGGCCGACTTGCGGGCCCGTGGTGTCGCCTTCTTGGCTGCGACCTTGCGGGCCGGTGCCTTCTTCGTGGCCGCCTCAGGTCGGGCATCGGATCCGGATCCGTCACCGTCGCCCACATCATCAGCTTCGGCATCAGCATCGGCATTGGCCACCGCACCTACGCCCTGGTTGGCACGGGCGGCCTTGGCCGCAGCCACGCTGGCCTCCAGCGCCGCCATGATGTCGATGACCTTGTTCTCCTCCCTCGGCGTCGGCAACTCGACCAAGCCGCTCTCGCCAGCGGCCTTGCGCTCGATCAGGTCGAGGACCTTCTGTCGATAGCTGTCCTCGAACGCGGCGGAATCGAACTCGGCATCGAGGCTGGCGATCAGTTGGTTGGCCATGGCCACCTCTTTGTCGTTCACCTCGGTTCGGGCCACCACATCGAGCCCGGGAATGTCCTCCACCCCACGGATCTCATCGGCGTAGAGCATGGTGGACAAAACCAGCTTGTCGTGGTCGGGCCGGATGGTGGCCAGGTACTCCTTGCCTCTCATGACGAACCGGGCGATCCCGACCTTGTCGGCCTCAGTCAGCGCCCGAAGCAACAGGGCGTAGGGCTTCACGTTGGCCTCATCGGGGGCCAGGAAGTACGCCGAGTCGTACACGATCGGGTTGATCGACGCCTGGTCGACGAACTCCAGCAGCTCGATGGTGCGGCTGGCCTCGGGATCCAGGGCCGCCAGTTCGTAGTCGGTGATCACCACGTAGCGCCCCGATGACAACTCATAGCCCTTGGCGATGTCCTCCATAGGCACCTCGGAGCCGTCGGCCTCCGACACCCGCTTCTGACGGACGCGCGACCCAGTGCGGGTATCGATCTGGTTGAAGCGGACGGTCTTGCGGGATGTGGCCGGGAACAGCCGGACTGGGATGCTGACCAGTCCGAAGCTGATGGATCCGTGCCAGATGGCGCGAGGCATGGCTCAAGCATCGCAGCTACGGACGCCGTCCGCACCTGACCCACCTCAACCGAGAACGGCTCGGGCCACCAGGTCTTGGCCGAAGGCGGTCAGGATGGCCAGGTACAAGAGCCCCGTGGCCGCCATCACCGCCGAGTACTGCCGCTCCTTCAGGGCCATCCTCGTGACGACCACCAGGCCCAGAGTGGTCACCGCGCACGTGACCCACATCCAACCGAGGATGCCGCCGTAGCGGTCGTCGACGGTGCCGTCGAGCACCGAGATCATGCCCGGCGGTATGAGCATCACCGCTACGTGGGCCGGCCATATCCAGCCGGTGACGCGCACCAACTCGAGCAGTGGGCCCCGGGCCAACCGGGCTGCACCAGGTACCAGTGGCCGAGGAGCATCGCATCGGTGACCGCCCCGAGGAAGGCCGCTCCCACCAGCACCCGGGCCACCGACAGCCACGTCGGTGAACCGGCATCGACTCCGCCGGCTACCAAGCCGACGATTCCGACGAGGGGGGCTACCAGGTCCAGGATCGGTGGGAACTCGGGGGCTGAGGTATCGAACCTCTGCACGTCCCGGTCGATTCCGGTCATGGCCGCCACTCGAGCCGAACGCCGTTCCACCTCGCCTCGTTGGCCGGCCACCCCCGCGGCTCGACGCTGGATCGACACCACCAAGGCCGCGGCCGTCGCCACCACGACGGCCAGCGCCGCCACATCTCGCACCGGCACCGGCCCCACCACCCGCGCTACGGCAACGGAACCCGCGGCCATGAGGCCGTACACGGAGCGCATCATCCAGCCGTACCCGAGGCCTACCTCTCGACGACGGGTGGTAACCCAGGTGAAGAACAGCCCGCCGACAGCCCATTGCAACATGAAGGTGGCGGCATCGAGGCGGATCATGGTGTAACGAGGGTACGGATCTCCACCCTCGACCCGGAAACCAGCGACCTACCGCTTCGCCTGGATCCACCGAAGGGCAGAGCCTTCCGGTGGAGTCCGGTCGCCGTCGCGACCAGGACCGCTACCGTCGGTCGGAGTGGATACCTCAGCCCATCGGGCCCACATCTTGTTCGTCTGCTCCTCGGGCGGTCATCTGACGCATCTGCTGCGGCTCAGACCATGGTGGGAGGACCTCGACCGCACCTGGGTCACCTTCGACAAACCCG
Organism: Microthrixaceae bacterium; assembly: GCA_016702505.1. NCBI lineage: Bacteria > Bacillati > Actinomycetota > Acidimicrobiia > Acidimicrobiales > Microthrixaceae > Microthrixaceae bacterium. The sequence continues at coordinate 160,322 of JADJDU010000010.1, read as the reverse complement.
ATGCCCAATCCCTGCTGGGAGACGAAGACGTCCGTTGGGCGTTCCACCCGACCACCCGCAACCTCAAGAACCTCGTGCGCAACCTCGGTCTCGCCATCGGCTTGGTACCGCGACTGCGACCTGACCTGGTGGTATCCAGCGGTGCCGGCGTGGCCTTTCCCTTCTTCGTGTTGGCCCGACTGCTGCGCATCCCAACGGTGTACGTGGAGGTGTTCGACCGGATCGACAGCCCTACGCTCACCGGCCGGTTGTGCCGACCGTTCACCAGCCGATTCCTGGTTCAGTGGCCCGAGCAGCAGGATCTGTACCGGGATTCCATCCTGATCGGTCCGTTGCTGTGACCACCGTGGTCGTGAGCGTGGGCACCGATCACCACCGCTTCGATCGCCTGGTTCAGTGGGTCGACCGTTGGGCGGCCAACCACCGCGACATAGATGTGCTCATACAGCGGGGCACCTCGGCTCGGCCCGATACGGCCAGGTCGGTGGACATGATGGGTTACGACGACCTGATGGCCGCCATGCGCGCCGCCACCGTGGTGGTCGTACAGGGAGGGCCGGCCGGGATCGTCGATGCTCGTTCCTGTGGCCACCGGCCGATCGTGGTTCCCCGGCGACCCGATCTGGGTGAACACGTCGATGGACATCAGGTCACGTTCGCCCGCTGGATGGCTGCCCGAGACCAGATATTCCTAGCCGAGGACGAAGACACCTTGACCCGGCTGTTGGACGAGGCCATGGAAGACCCCGAACCGTTCCGGGTGACCGACCACGGGGGGACTCCCCCCGCCATCGCCGCCTTTGCCGCCGCCGTCGACCCCCTCCTGGCCCGGCGTCGTCGGTGACAGCCGAGACGCGATCGAGGCCGACCCTCGGGCCGGCCTCGATCGGGGGGACAACTCTGGTTCGTTGGTCCTCAGACTGCCGAACGCCTCCGCAGTGCCATGAAGCCGGCGCCGCCCGCTATCAGGGCCCCACCGACCAGTACCATCTGGACGACATCTGCACCCGTGACCGGCATGGGCGTCTGGGTCGGGGCCGAGGGCGCCGCAGGGGTGGAGCGCACCGGCTGGATGGGCGGCGCGGTAACCGTGACCTCTGGGGCTGGCGCGGTGTAGTCGGGGTTCTCCTGGGCCGAGGCGGCCCCACCTCCCACCAGTACCACCACTGCGAGGAGTAGTGCTATCGCTGCCTGGGTGATCCGGGTGCTTGCCATGTCCACAAGCCTAAGCCCGAGCCCCCCAAAGGTCAACACTCTGAGTGGTCAGTGATTTGGGTTGACTACATTCCGTAACAATTCACTCGCCACGCTCGGTGCCGACGCCATCGCCGAGGGGACGGGTCAGATCGATGCTGCGCCGCCGGTCGACGGACGGCTCCCGGCCGCCGAGGGACAGATTCGTCCGAGGTATGCGGGCAGATGGCTCCAGGGTCACCGCATCAACCCCTCGGGGCAATCGAGCCTTCACCACGACGGTGGCCGACTCACCCGACGCCAGCACCACCTCGCCACCTACCACCACGGTGGGGCCGTCCATCCCCGAGAGCGTGGGCCGGACTCCCTCGATCGAGACGTCGGTGCTGCCGACCGGAACGTTGACCACCGCGATTCCCCGGTACTGCCCGGCGACCATGCCCTCGATGTTCGGGCCGACCACATAGGCGGGTCCATCGGTCGGAGCACCGTTGACTATCCGGTAGGTCATGGTGATCATCTGACGCCCATCTGAGGCCCGCTCGGATTCGATCTCCAGGGTCGTTTCCACCTGCGAGTCGAGCTTGTTTGCTCCCCGGTTCACCAACCCGACCGACACGGTTCGGTCGGTGAGGTGACCGTCGGCCCCGACCCCGGCCCAAGCCTCACGGTGTTCGGACGCCTTGGACCAGACCATCAGGTGACGGCCCTGCACCGCATTGGTCATTGCGGTAGCCATGTCGTCAAGCTCCCAGCCCCCGGCTTCGATCCGTTCGAACACCGCACGAGCCACCGTCCCGAGCGCGTCGCGTCGTTGGTCACGCTCGTCCCGGCCGGAACCGAAGCGCCCGTACTGCTCGCGAAGCAGCTCTCCTCGTACGGTGTCCACCGAGTAGGTGACGCCCTCCACCTCTACCGGCCCGACCACGCCGAGCATGGCACGGATGGCATCTACGTCCACCACGATCACGCCCGCGACCGGCTCGCCTCCGGGCACCTTCTCCCACATGGATACCGCGGGTTCAGCGCTCTGGGGGAAATCAGCGGTGAGGCCGAGGTTGCGGAAGTCGCGCCCCGGATCCAACCACGGCCAGTTGGCCCGAAGATCATCGCTGACCGGGACCGATCCCGACGCCAGAACCAGTTCCTGGGTCGGGCGCACGTCTCCGAGCTGGAGCGACCCGTCGTGGAAACGGATCACGGCCGCCGAGAGGAACATGCCCGATCCCGCGCGCATCTCACCATTGTTGGCCCCTAGCAGGAGGTAGGGCTCGGGGCCAGTGAGGATCTGTCGCAGGGCGCGGGTGGCGTCCTCGGCCCGGTCCAACGTGGCGACCGTGTCATCGCGCTCATCGGTCAGCTCGGTCACGGCCTCGGCCAGGGGATCGATGAGCGCGTTCGGTGAACCAGGGTCGACTGCAGCCATCGACTGACGGGTATCGACCATCAGCTCCGCGAGTTCGTCGAGGGCTGCCAGTCGTTCGGTCCCCATCCCCACCGGCTGCCGCGTCAGCTCTGCAAGGCGGGCGATTCCGTCCTGGGCGACGGCGGTGGCCTGGTCGGTTCCGTCGACGACCCGCTCGGCAGAACGGAGGTGACGTCCCACCACCGGGACGATGCGGACCGGTAGCAGAACCGGGTTCCCGAGCCTTCCGGCGGCATCGTCGAAGTGGGACCGGGCCCGTGCGAGTCTCTCGTCGGTGGCAGGGTCGAGCAGAGACGCCGGCGTAGCCCCTCGTCGGGCGGCATCGAGCTCGTCTCGCCCGGCCTCCAACGCCTGCCCGGCGCCACGGATCATCCAGGCACAGGCACCGATCCAAGCAACCAGCCCCAGGCCCACGGCGAGCAGCGCTTTGCGGTGCCGAACAAGGAACGCCATGTGCCGATCGTAGATCTTCGGCCCGAATCATGCCGCTACCCCGCGTGACTAATGATCCAGCAATCGCTACTCTGAGTGACAGTGAATGGTCCGACCGGCGCCGACCTCGACCCCAGGGTCGACGATGTTATGGACGTCACCTGCCTGCCCCCGACCGACACCACCGGCGGTTCGTCGCAGAGGGCGCAGCGATCGGACGACCCCGGGGCAGCGGTGGTCCCCGCCCGAGTGCTCGAAGCATCCCTGCCCCCGGTGGCCCGAGATCACAAGCTGCCGCGAGCCAAGGTCTGGATGGTGCTCGCCGACGCGCTAACGGTGGTGGTGGCCGCGGCCCTGGCCGCGGCGCTCCTCAACCGATGGGACCCCGAAGCCTCCGCCGCCAGCTGGGAGCTGTTCTGGGCCACGGTCGCCACCGTCCCGGTTTGGATCGCTCTCTTCTCCGGACAACGCCTGTACAACACCCGTTTCATCGGCCGCCGGATCGACGAGATCCACCGGATCGTGAACGCCACCCTCCTGGGAACGCTCAGCGTGGCCGTGGCCGCCAGCTCTGCCAACGTTCTCCTTCGCCGGTCGGGCTGGATCATGCTGGCCATCACCGCCATGGTGCTGGTCACGATCGAGCGTGAGGTCGCTCGGCAGGTCTTCACCAAGCTTCGTTCCACAGGGCGCATGACCCGGGAGGTGATCGTCGTCGGGGCCAACCCCGAAGGCCAGGACATCGCGGCCATGCTCCAGACCGAATCGTGGCTGGGTTACCGCGTCGCCGGGTTCGTAGACGAGACGTCGACCGTTTCCCAACCGGTCCCCGGTGTACCCCTGCTCGGGCGCATCGCCGACCTCCCCACGATCATGTCCCAACACCCCGATGCCAGCGTGATCGTGGCATCGAGCGGGGTCGACAGCTCCGTCACCAACCGCATGGCCCGCGATCTGCTCGACCAAGGTATCCACGTCGAGCTGTCCTCGACACTGCGAGACATCGCCTCGGAACGCCTCACCGTTAGACCGCTGGGCCGGTTCCCGGTGGTCTACGTGGAACCCGTCACCCGAGAGGGTTGGCGAGCGGGAGCCAAGCGAGCATTCGATCTGGTGGTCGGCTTGGTGACCCTGTTGGTTGCGGCTCCGGTGTTGGCGGTGGCCGCCTTGGCCATCAAACTCGACTCCCGTGGCCCGGTCCTGTTCCGCCAGGTGAGGGTGGGTCGCAACTCCGAGCCGTTCCACGTGCTCAAGCTTCGATCGATGGTGGCCGACGCCGAATCGCAACTGGCTGACGTGATCGACCTGAACGAAGCTGACGGGCCGCTGTTCAAGATGGCCGACGACCCCAGGGTCACCAGGGTCGGCCGCTTCATCCGGGCCACATCGATCGACGAACTTCCCCAGCTCTGGAACGTCGTGCGGGGAGACATGAGCCTGGTCGGCCCGCGGCCGGCACTACCACACGAGACCGAGGAATGGGACTCCCTGCTGGCCCAGCGTCTACGGGTCAAGCCCGGGATCACCGGCATGTGGCAGGTTCACGGCCGGAGCGACACCAGCTTCGAGGACTACACCAGGCTCGACCTGTACTACGTCGACAACTGGTCGCTCACCACCGACCTCGCCATCATGCTCAAGACCGTTCCCGCCGTGGTCTTCCGTCAAGGTGCTCGCTGAGGCCCCAGGTGGCTGGGCAGGTCATGCCTCCCCGCAACCAGGTCGAGCCTCCCGCTATGGCAGCCCGGCGTGGGGAACGTCCACCTCCACGGTGACCAGGCGGGCCTCCCTGGCCACCGACCGGGTGTGCTCGAAGAAGTCGGGCGCACAGCACAACAACAGCGTCGTTCCCACCGGCCCCCCGAGCTGACAGGCGTAGACACCCAGCCCGTCGGGGCCAGGGATCTCCTCGACCACCTCACCACCTGGTGCAACCCGCACCACGCGGTTGCCCAGGGCGTCAGCAGCCCAGATGTGGCCCTCGGCGTCGAGTGTGCAGCCATCGGGGGCCACCACGATCTGGGCCAACTGTTCCGCGAAGGGACCGTCTGCGGGCGGGGGCGCGAACGTGGCCCACGGCCGACGGTCGAACAGGGAACCGTCCGAGCCGATGGAGAACGAGGTGTAGCGGTTGCCGGTGGTCTCGCCGACGATCAGGGCGGAGCCGTCGGGGGTTATCACCGACCCGTTGGGGAATCGCAGGTCGGTGGCCACCACCGTCACCGTCCCGTCGGGGTCGACCCGAACCAGATCGGCGGTTGCGGGCGGACCGCCTCCCATCAGGTCGAACCCGAAGTTGCCCACGAATACGTGACCGGCGGCGTCGACCACCAGATCGTTCAAGTGCCCGGTCGCCAGACTCGACAGGTCGGCCAACTCGCTCAGCTCACCGTCGGCCAGTCGCAAGAGCCGGCGGTCCTTCATCGATGCGATGACCATTGAGCCGTCGGGCAGCCAGCCCAGGCCCGAAGGTTGGCCAGGCACCTCGACCACCACCGTCTCGGTGCCATCGATGGCGAAACGGGAGACTGTGTGGCGGTAGAAGTCAGACACCCACCAGGTTCCGTCGCGCCACCTCGGTCCTTCGAAGAATCCGCCGCCGTCGAAGAGAGTCGTGACCGTCCGCTCACCCATGGGTGGGACCGTATCGCCTGGATCCGCCGAAAGGCAGAGCCTTCCCGCGGATTTCGGTCGGTCTGATCAACCCTGCAGTGACGACGACCGGACCACCTGCTCAGGCCCGATGGCGTCCTGACCGTTCAGGTGAGCTGGCCGACCTCACCAACCGCGGACGCCGAGGCCTGCCGGGCGTGATAGCTGCTACGGGTCAACGGCGATGCCTCTATGTGGCCTATGCCCATCGCCTCGCCGACCTGCTTGAGCTCGGATAGCTCTTCGGGCGTCCACCACCGGACCACCGGGAGGTGGCTGGCCGTAGGGCGCAAGTACTGGCCGATGGTCACGATGTCCACCGCCACCCCATGGAGGTCTGCCAGCGTGTCCACCAACTCCGTCCTGCTCTCGCCCATGCCGACGATGAGGCTGGTCTTGGTGGTGAGTCCCGCGGCTTTGGCCCGGGCCAACACCGCGAGGCTTCGGGCATAGGAGGCGCTGGGGCGGGCCGCACGCTGGAGGCGGGCGACGGTCTCCAGGTTGTGGTTGAGCACGTCGGGCCGGCTGTCGAACACCACCCCGAGCGCCTCGGGGTCACCCTTCAGGTCCGAGATGAGGGTTTCGACCCGCGCCGCCGGAGTGCGGGAACGGATGGCGGCCACCGTGGCCGCCACCTGACCGGCACCGCCGTCGGCCAGGTCGTCTCGGGCCACCATGGTGAGCACCGCGTAGCTCAATCCCATCTGGGCCACGGCCTCGGCCACGTTGGATGGCTCGGCCGGATCGAGCGGCTGAGGTTTGCGGGTGTCCACCAGGCAGAAGCCGCATGCCCGGGTACACCTCTGGCCGCACAGCATGAACGTGGCCGTACCGTCGGACCAGCACTCGGAGATGTTGGGGCACCCTGCCTCCTCACACACCGTGACCAACGACAGTTCACGAACGGTCTTCTTCACCCGCATGAAATCGGGACCGTGGCCCATCGGCGCCTTCATCCACGACGGCTTGCGGTCCTGGATCGATATGCCCCCCTCCACTCCAGCCTCGGCCAACCGGCCCATCAAGCGCACCGGTGTGCCTTCCACTCGGCCGCCAACCGAGAACGGTGCCAGGTCGGAGTCCCGATGCCGCCACACCACATCCTGCCGGTCGTGACCGGCTGCACCCCACCGCTCGACGGCTCGGGCCGCCACGGCATCGACCACCTCGGCCAGGGTGGCTTCGGAGCCCTCGGCTCTCATCGACGTGACCGCCTTGTCTGAGATGCCGCACGGAACGATGTGGTCGAACATGGTGAGATCTGGATCCACGTTGAGGCCGAACCCGTGCAAGGTGCGACCCCGAACGAGCTTCACCCCGATGGCGCAGATCTTGCGAGGGCTGTCGGTACCTACCCCTACCCAAACGCCGGGGTAGCCGGGCAAGCGATCAGCGGAAACGCTCAGATCACCCAACGCGTCGATCACCAACTGCTCGACCGAGGTCACGTACGCCACCGTGTCGGGCATACCGCCCGTGCCCTTGCCCGGGAGGCTCAGGATCGGGTATCCGATCAGCTGGCCCGGACCGTGGTAGGTGACGTCGCCGCCCCGATCGGTCTCTACCAGTTCGGCGCCGACCGAGGCCGGCTCGACGAGGACGTGAGACCGGTCGGCGCGGACGCCGAGCGTGTACACGTGGGGGTGTTCGAGCAGTAGTAGGTGTTGCTCGAGACCCTCCACCGACAGACCGTGCTGGAGAGCGTGAGCGTCTCGATATCGAACCCGACCAAGCCACCGGATGTGCAACGGGCCCGAGGCCAGCCCGCGGCGAGGTGTCTCGGTGACGGTGGACATGAACGGAGGGGTCAGATCTCGCTGGACCAGTCGCGGGTCTCGATGATGTCTCGAACCCGGGCCAGGAACTGGGCGGCGTAGGCCCCGTCGAAGGCACGGTGATCCCAGCCCAAGGTCAGGTTGCCCATGGACCGAATGGCGATGGACTCGCCACCGGCTCCGTCGGTGACCACTACGGGACGGCGGCTGACGCCGTCGGTGGAGAGGATCATCACCTGAGGCTGGTTGATGACCGGCAGCAGGAAGGTCGTGCCGGTCCCACCCACGTTGGTGATGGTGACCGTTCCGCCTGAGATCTCATCGGCGGTCAGGTGACGGGCCCGAGCCCGCTCGGCCAAGTCGGCCACGTTCCGGGCGATGGCGCGGAGGCGCTGGTCTTGGACCTCGTGCACGACCGGAACGATCAGACCCTCGTGGTCGAGGTCGACCGCGACACCCAGGTTGATGCTGCCGTGGACGACGATGTGATCGGCGTCCTCGCCCATGGATGCGTTCACCAGCGGGAACTCGGCCAGGGCATCGACCAGAGCCCGGGCCACGAACGGAAGGAATGTCAACGACACGCCCTCTTCGGCCCGGAACGAGTCCTTCGTGGCTCGACGGACTCGCTCCACGGCCTCGTAATCCACCTCTGTGCTCACGTAGGCGTGGGCCGAGGTCTCCAACGAACGAACCATGTGCTCCGCGGTGATGCGTCGGATCTTGTTGAGCGCCACCGGGATGCTCGCTCCCGGTGCCACCGTGGGGATCACCTGGACCGGGCTCGCCACCGGCGGACGGGCCGGTCCGACCGAACCCGACCGCGACGGGCCTGCCGGTGCGGCCGAGCGGGCCGGGGCGGCCGACCGGAGGTGTGCCTCGACATCGGCCCTGGTGATCCTGCCCCCTACTCCGGTGCCCGTGATCGCCGAGGGATCAAGCCCGGCGTCGTCCACCAGGCGACGGACCACCGGCGAGAGCAACACACCCGCGGTAGTCGGTGCGGGGGTGGTCGGGGCTGATACCGGGGCCGGTGCCGGAGCAGGGGCGGCGGGTGCGGCGCTGGTTTCCTCGACGGGAACGGGGGCCGGCTCGGGAGTCGATGGTGCTGAGGCGCCGGCATCACCGGGTGAGTCGGCCACCACCGCCAGCTTGGTGCCGACGTCGACGGTGTCTCCCTCGGCTACCAAGATCTCGACCAGGAAGCCCGACACTGGCGACGGCACCTCGGAGTCGACCTTGTCGGTCGACACCTCGAACAGCGGCTCATCCTCGGCAACGGGATCTCCGATGGCCTTGAACCACCGGGTGATGGTTCCTTCGGTGACGCTCTCGCCGAGTTGTGGGAGCTCGATGTCGGCCATGAACGGCTCGCTTTCTGGTGTTGGGGAGATCAGGAGTTGAGGCTGCGACCGGTCAAGGAGAGCACGGTCTCACCGAAGCTCTCCGACAGGGACGGGTGCGGTTGGATGAAGTGGGCGATGTCGTCGACGGTGGCTTCCCAGTTCACGGCCAGATATCCCTGACCGAGTTGCTCGGTGACCCACGGCCCGGACATGTGCACCCCCAGCACCCGGCCCGGTGTGCCGTCGGGCAGCTTCTCGGCGATCACCTTCACGACGCCTTCGGTGTCTCCGATGATCAACGCCCGGCTGTTGCCGGCCCAGCGGTGCTTGGATACGACCACGTCGAACCCGGCGTCTCGAGCCGCCTGTTCGGAGAGGCCCACGAATGCGACCTCGGGTTGGCAGTAGATGCACCACGCCACCTTCGAGTAATCCACCGGCACGGCCAGCTCGCCGAGGAGCTGCTTGATCACGAGGATCGCTTCGGCGTATCCGACGTGGGCCAGCCCTGGCGTTGCCACCAGGTCGCCCACGGCCCACACGCCCTCGACCGAGGTCCGGCACAGCTCGTCGACCTGGACGAATCCACGGTCGTCGACGACTACCCCCGAGCCTTCCAAGCCCAGGCTCTCCGAAAGTGGCCGCCGACCGACCGACACGATCACGGCGTCGACCTCGAGTGGATCGGATCCCTCGATGGCCAGAGCGGTTCCGGTCCCGTTGGGGGTGTGGCCGTTCACCTTCACCCCTGTGCGGACGTCTATTCCCCGCCCCTTGAACGAGCGCAACACGGTGGCCACCACGTCCTTGTCCACCCCGGGGAGGATCTGGGGCAACGCCTCGAGAATGGTGACCTCGCTTCCGAGGTCGGCGAGCATCGAGGCGAACTCGCACCCGATAGCACCGCCGCCGATCACGGCCACCCGCTGGGGCCGGTCGGTGAGCTCGAACACCTCGTCGGAGGTCAAGATCGGACCTCCAACCTCGAAACCGGGGATGGTGCGAGGGACCGATCCCGCGGCGAGGATCACCGCATCGGCGGTCAGGGTGGCGACGTCGCCCGCTGAGCCGGTGACGGTCACCGACCGATCAGCGCTCAGGGTGCCGGTACCGGCGAAGACACTGACCTTGCGGTGCTTGAGCAACCCGGACAAGCCGTTGAACAACCCGTCTACCACCTGGGTCTTGCGGGCGATCGTGGTTCCCCACCGAAGCGTCGGCGCTCCGACCTCGACGCCGAAGTCTCCGGCGTGGGCGACGGACCGGTAGACGTGGGCGGTCTCGAGCAACTCCTTGGCCGGTATGCAGCCACGGTGGAGGCAGGTGCCTCCGACCTTGTCCTTCTCCACCACCGCCACGTTCAGCCCGGCAGAAGCGGCGTAGAGGGCGGCGCCGTAACCGGCGGGGCCGCCGCCGATGACGATCAGGTCGAAGTGGTTGTCGGTGCCGGCGGGGTCGGTCACGGGGTTCCTCTCATTCGGGCCGGCCCGGGGGCGGGTCAGAGAGAGGCCCAGGAGTTCACCCAGGGACCGGCGCAGCTCCTCGACAACCCTACCGACCCAGCGCGGCCAGCCCGAACGCCGGACCCCGTTGAACCTCGACGAGCGTCGATCACCTCCGCTCAGGGACCCGGGGCCGATCAGATCATCATGAGCTGAACGGTGAAGGCCAACAGGATGGCCACGCCGCACAACAGGGCGGCGGCGATCAGCTTTCGGGTGCTCATGGGGCTGCCAGCGTACCGGGATCGAACCAGGACCTACAGTTCGGGTCCCCAATCGCCTGCGCCGAATCCCCGGCCGACATCTCTCGGAGTGACACCCATGCGAGACGCCCTCGGCGCCGTGCAGTCAGTTCTGGTCCTGGGAGGCGGCTCCGACATCGCGGCCGCCACCTGTGAACTGCTGGCCCAGGAGCGCTGCCGAACCGTGATCCTGGCTGGGCGCAGCGCCGAACGGATGACAGCCAACGCCGAACGAATCCGGTCCGCGGGGGCAACCACCGTCGAACTGATCGACTTCGATGCGTCAGCCCCTGAGACCCACGCCGAGGTCATCGACGGCGCGTTCTCGTCCCACCCCGATCTCGACGTCGTCATCATTGCCTTCGGCGTGCTCGGCGATCAGGCCGAGCTGGACCGGAACCCGGCCGCGGCAGCCGAACTGGCCTCGACCAACTACGCGGGGGCGGTGTCGACTGGCATCGCAGTGGCCGACCACCTCCGCCAACAGGCCCACGGCACCCTGGTGTTCCTGTCCTCGGTGGCGGGGGAACGGGTCCGGGCCGACAACTTCGTGTACGGCTCCACCAAGGCGGGCCTCGACGCCTTCGCCCAAGGGTTGGGTGATTCGCTGAGCGGGTCAGGCGCCTCGGTGATGGTCGTACGTCCCGGGTTCGTCCGCACCTCGATGACCTCACACCTCGACGACGGGCCGATGGCCACCACCGCGCAAGCGGTGGCCGCCGACATCGTCAAGGGCCTTCGTAGCGGCGCCCACACCGTTTGGTCTCCGGCCAAGCTGCGCTACGTGTTCACGGTGCTACGCCATCTTCCTCGCCCGTTGTGGCGGAGGGTCGCAGCCGCCCGCTGAGGCCATCGCCAGGCCTCGGCCATCCGCCGACCAGCCATCACCCGCTAGCGTTCGCTAGCCCGACAGGCGATCTCATCGCCTGTCGCTATTGACGCAGCGAATGCCTCGCTCAAGCAGCCATGGAGAACCGGCATGCAGGCCACTGAGAACACCGCCAACAACCCCGAGCGGGTGATAATCGTCGGTCAGGGCTACGTAGGTCTCCCCCTTGCCGTGCGAGCCGCGGAGCAGGGTTATGACGTCATCGGTTTCGACGTGGACAAGGCCAAGATCGATCTCCTGGCCGCCGGGACGTCCTACATCGAAGACATCCCCAGCTCCAGGCTTGGTGCAGTGGTGGCCAGCGGCAACTACCGCGCCAGCTCGGACCCCGCCGATCTGGCCGGATTCGACATCGCGGTGATCTCGGTCCCCACCCCGCTGCGGGAGGGCCTTCCCGACCTCACCTTCATCGAGTCCTCGGCCGCGGTGTTGGGCAGCCACCTCAAAGCGGGTGCGTGCGTCGTGTTGGAGTCCACCACCTACCCGGGAACGACAGAGGAGCTGGTGGCCCCGATCCTGGAGGAGGCCAGCGGCCTGACCGCCGGCGACGACTTCCAACTCGGCTACAGCCCCGAGCGGATCGATCCGGGCAACGCCACCTACACGCTCGAGACCACTCCCAAGGTCGTGTCCGGAATAGACGCCGCCAGCCTGGCCCGCGTCCAGGGCTTCTACGACAAGATCGTCACCCGCACCGTCCCGGTTCGGTCCCCGAAGGAAGCAGAGCTCACCAAGCTGCTGGAGAACACCTTCCGCCACGTCAACATCGCTCTGGTCAACGAGCTGGCCATGTTCGCCCGTGATCTGGGGATCGACATCTGGGAAGCGATCGACGCGGCCGAGAGCAAGCCGTTCGGTTTCATGGCGTTCCGACCCGGGCCTGGGGTGGGCGGACACTGCCTTCCGATCGATCCTTCGTACCTGTCGTGGCGGGTCAAGCGCTCGTTGGGCCAGACCTTCCGCTTCGTGGAGCTGGCGAACGAGATCAACGAGCACATGCCTGATTACGTGATCCGTCGCCTGGTCAGCGCGCTCAACTCTCGGGAGTTGCCAGTCAAGGGCCGCCGGATCCTGGTGCTGGGGCTCGCCTACAAGAAGAACACCGGAGACGACCGTGAGTCGCCGAGTACCAGGGTCATCGAGCTCCTGACCCAGCTCGAAGCCAACGTCGCGGTAGCCGACCCCCATGTCGACCCGGCCCGCAGCCACGCGGCCCGGGGGGCCGAGATCGTCGAGCTCACCGCCGACGAGGTGGCCCGCGCCGATGCCATCGTGGTGCTGGTCGACCACGACGACTTCGACTTGGACCTGGTCCGCAACCACCCGTTGGTGCTCGACACCAGGAACTGCCTGGAAGGCCCAGGCGTAGAGGTCCTCTGATCTCCACGAGAAGAGCTGACCGCTCCACCAGGTCCCTTAGGCTCCGCCCATGACCAGCCAGCAGGTTGGCGCGGCGACGCCCGACTCACCACCGGCACCTCACAAGCCTCGGTCGTTCCCCGCCGCGGTGTTGGTCGGCGCCCGACCCAAGCAGTGGGTCAAGAACGCGTTGGTTTTCGCGGCCCCGGGCGCGGCGGGGGTTCTGGACCAGGGCCAGGCTTTGCTGCAGAGCATCGGGGCCTTCGTCTGCTTCTGCTTGGCCTCGGCGGGCACCTACTTCTTGAACGATGCCTCCGATGTGGATGCAGACCGGGCCCATCCCACCAAGCGGAACCGTCCCATCGCCGCCGGAGAGATAGGCGTGACCACGGCGCGGGTGCTGGCGGTGGTGCTGATCGTGGCGGGTGTGGCTGGTTCAGCGCTGATCGATTGGCACCTCTCGGTGGTGGTGGCCAGCTACGTGGCTCTGACCACTTCCTACAGCGTGTGGCTGAAGCACGTAGCTGTGGCCGATGTGGTTGCGGTTGCCGCTGGCTTCGTGCTCCGCGCCATCGCCGGCGCCACCGCCACCGGCGTGCCGATCTCCAACTGGTTCTTCATCGTGGCCTCGTTCGGCTCGCTGTTCATGGTGGTGGCCAAGCGACGGGCCGAGGTGGAAGCGCTCGGTGAGGCAGCGGCTAGCACCCGCCGCACCCTGGGCACGTACTCGCTCGCCTACCTCAGCCATCTCCAAACGGCTTCCATGGCCGTCGTGTTGGTCGGTTACTGCCTGTGGGCATTCGAGAAGGCGGCGTTGGCCGACAGCGGCCTTCCCTGGTTCCAACTCTCCATCGTTCCGTTCGCTCTGGCCGTCCTCCGCTACTCACTGCTGGTCGACACCGGCCATGGTGGGGCTCCGGAAGAGGTGGTGATGGGTGACCGGACGTTGCAAGGGTTCGGGGCGTTCTGGTTCGTGGTGTTCGCGGCCGGGGTGTACTGGCCGTGATCAATGACGAGCTCGACAGCAACGAATCCGACATGAACCAGGCCGAAGCCGGGCAAACGTCCACAAGCGCTCTCACCGGGTGGGGTTCCACCAGCCCCACCCCGGCGGTGCTACGCCACCCGACCACCATCGATGAGCTCGCGTCGTGCCTCGACCACGCTGGGCCTGTTGGTGGCCGGGGGATCATCGCCCGAGGCATGGGTCGCTCCTATGGGGACCCAGCCCAAAATGCGGGTGGTCTGGTCGTGGATACCACTGCGGTGTCTGGCATCCACCACCTCGACCTCGAGAACGGGCTGGTGACCGCCGATGCCGGGACCAGCCTCCACGATCTGATGCGATGGCTGGTCCCGTTGGGCTGGTTCGTCCCGGTCACCCCCGGAACCCGCCAGGTGACGGTGGGTGGAGCCATTGCCTCAGACATCCACGGCAAGAACCACCACCGGGTGGGTTCGTGGTGCAACGCAGTTCGAGAACTGACGCTCCTCACCCCAGCACAGGGCCAGGTCCGGGTCAGCGCCAACGAGCACTCCGACCTGTTCTGGGCCACCGCGGGCGGAATGGGGCTGACCGGCCTCATCCTCGACGCCACCATCGAGCTGCATCGCATCGAAACCGCGTACCTCGCCGTCGACACCGACCGCACCGCAGACCTCGACGCCACCCTCGATCTGATGGAGTCAGGCGACGACGCCTACGACTATTCGGTGGCCTGGATCGACATCATGGCGCGAGGTTCAGCCATGGGGAGATCCATCCTCACCCGTGGAGGTTTCGCCGCACGCTCACAGCTCGATGGTCGCCGTGGGCGTGACCCGCTGCGGTTCACGTCGGGCACGGTCGCCACTTGGCCTGCCAGGCCGGCGATTCGGCTGGTGAACCCCGCCACGATCCGGTCGTTCAACGAAGCCTGGTACCGCAAGGCCCCCAAGCGGCAACGCGACCACATCCAGACCATCAGCCAGTTCTTCCACCCATTGGACATGGTCCACCACTGGAACCGGGTCTACGGCCGCTCGGGCTTCCTCCAATGGCAATGCGCGGTTCCCCTCGATGCCACCGACGATCTGCGATGGATCATCGCCCGGCTCGCCGAGTCCGGGTGTAGCTCGTTCCTGAACGTTCTAAAGCGGTTCGGGCCCGGCAACGACGGGCCATTGTCGTTCCCGATGGCGGGCTGGACCCTGGCGATCGACGTGCCCACCGCCGGACTTCCCGGGCTGGCCACCCTTCTGGACCGACTCGACGAACGGGTCGTCGAGGTGGGCGGCCGCCTCTACCTGGCCAAGGACAGCCGCATGGCGCCCGAGCTGTTGGCGCCGATGTACCCCCGCCTGGACGAATGGCGAAAGGTCCGCGATCACGCCGATCCGGACCGCCTGTTCACCAGCGACATGGCCCGTCGCCTCGGTCTCCACGGCTGACCGCGACCCTTTCAGCGACACCGCGGCCCTCTAGGCTTTCAAATCACCCGGCCGCGGACACGCCCGCCTCGACGAGGCACTGCGTCGACGGGATTCCCCCCGCTGTCCCACCCGGACCACGAACTGCCCCGCAACCGAACGCCCCGTGCCGCCCAAAGCCGTGTCTGAGCTCACTTCCGAAGACCACACTCCAGTCGAGTCGGACGACTCAGCGTCAACCCCTGCGCTCTCTGCGGAGGAAACCGACGCTGACCTGCCCATGTATCCGACCGATCCAACCGAGGTCGCCGAACCGGCCGAAGCTGCCGAACCGGCCGTCGTTGGGGAACCGGCCGACGTCATCGTCGATGACCGAACCGACGGTGAGGTAGAAGAGCTCATCCTCTGGCCCGAACCGGTCCCGGTCCTCGAGGTCTCCAGGAGACGTCGATCATCGAGCGGACGCTCATCGGGGAGTTCGTCGGGCCGTGCCCAGGGATCCTCCGATCATCGATCGCCGAAGAAGAAGCGCAAGAAGTCGTCGACGAGAAGATCGACCGATGCCCACCAGCCGCGCCGTTCCCGATCATCGGCCGGCGCAGCGGCGACAGCATCTACCTCCGGCACCGACACCGGTCCTAACCAACGTCATCGTCGATCGACCGACGACATCACCGATCCGGTAGAGCGGCAGAAGCTGCGTCGGCGCCGTCAGACGGTGCGGGTCGCGACCACTGCCATCGCCGTCACCTCGGCCTTGGCCGCGGCGTTCGCCCCGGCATCGCTGACCGGCGATCCATTCGTTGACATGGTCGAGCGGGTGCTCTTCGCCGGGGTGGTGGCATTCGTCGCCGCCCACGGTCACCGTTGGAGTTGGGTGGTGGGCGGCCTGCTCTTCTTGGTACCGGCACGCGGCCCGGCTCTGGCGATGGTGGTTCTCGCCTTGATCATCACGGCATGGGCCGCCACCCGACCCCACCGGAACAAGGTGCCGGGGGCCGCCATCGGCGCGCTGCTGGCCAACGCCGCCCTTTGGTACACAGTAGATCTCCACCCCGCTCTGTCATCGGCGTTCGCGGTGGCAGGCGCCACCGTTCTGGTGGGATCAGGGTTCGGACACATGCGTTCGCGACCTCGCCGCTATGTGGCGGTGCCGATATACGGCGCGTTGGCCCTCGTTGTCATCGGGGTGATCGGCACCATCGCCGGTGGGCTCATGGCAGCCTCGGATCTGACTTCGGGCACCAGCGCCGCCCGTAGAGCACTCACTCAGGTGGAGAACGGTGACACCGAGTCGGCCCGCGCCTCGCTGGATTCGGCCAGCGAGCACCTCCAACGGGCTGACAGCGTACTGGGGCCTGCCACCATGGCGGCCCGGTACGTGCCGTCGTTGGCTCAGCATGTCAACGCACTGGACGTGTCGCTGAGCGAGAGCCGAGCCATCACCGGAGCGGCCGACGATCTGCTGGCCAGCACCGACTACGACAAGCTTCGCTACCGCGGCCGCATAGACGTCGACCAACTCCAAGAGCTCGCACCCGGCGCCCGCAACGTCAACCGGGTCCTGACCGCAGCATCCGAACGCCTCGATCAGGCCCGATCGGCGTGGTTGATTCCGCCGCTGCGAGACAAGGTCGATGAGTTGGCCACCAAGGTGTCCGAGGTGAGCGAGGCATCAGACCTGGCCGGCGATGTCCTCGAGGTGGCGCCAGGCCTGTTCGGGGGCAATGGTGACCGTCGTTACCTGGTGGTGTTCCTGACACCGGCCGAGTTGCGCGGCGGCGGCGGTTTCGTGGGCTCCTACGCCGAGATGACCGCGGTGGACGGCCGGCTCGACCTAGCTCGCTCGGGGCCCATCAAGGAGCTGATCTACCACGGTGAGTTCGGCGATCGAGAGATCACCGGACCGCCGGACTACATCCGTCGCTACGGACGCTTCGACCCAGCCGATTACATCCAAGACGTCACCTACAGCCCGAACTTCCCCTCCAGCGCCGAGGTGCTGGCCGAGCTGTATCCCCAGGCCGGCGGCGAACGGGTGGACGGCGTCATCGGCATCGACCCAGCCGGCCTGGCTGCCATGCTCCAGTTGACCGGCCCGGTGACGGTCGAGGGGTACGACCAGATCCTCACTGCTGACAACGCCGAGGACCTACTGCTGAGAGAGCAGTACAAGAAGTTCGAAGCCGAGGACCCCGCGGGCGGAACGGCGCCCGAGGACGGCGGCGGCTTTCAAATCGACGACGACAAGCGCAAGGACTTCCTGGCCGAGGCCACCGGAGCCACCTTCGAGAAGCTCACTTCGGCGTCGCTACCTTCCCCTTCGGAGGTGGGCCGGGTTCTGGGTCCCGCAGCCCGAGGACGTCACCTCCAGGTTTGGAGCCCCCTAGCTCCCGAGCAGACACTTTTCGAGCGACTCGACGTCGAGTCGTCTCTGGACATCCCCGAAGGTCACGACGGTTTCGAGGTGGCCCAGCACAACGCTGCCAACAACAAGCTCGACGCCTACCTCCGGCGAGAGATCGACTACACCGCTCGCCTGGACCCGAGCTCGGGCCAGATCCGAGGCACCCTCCGGATCACGATGCACAACGACGTGCCGCTGCCGCTGTCTGCCTTGCCCCTCAGCGTTTGGGGCAACCGGTCTGAGGCCCCCGGCGGTACCAACGTCACGTGGCTGAGCCTGTTCACCCCCCACCGGGTAACGGCCGCCACCATCGACGGCATGCCCGTCGACCTGGTGGCCGAACGGGAGGTCGGGCTCAACGCCTACGACACCCCCTTCTTCCAGATCCCCCAGGGCAAGTCCGTCACCGTAGAGATCCAGCTCGCCGGTGAGGTCGACCTGTCTGACGGATATCAGCTCGACATCTTCCCCCAGCCGGTGGCCAACCCCGATGAGTTGAACGTGAACGTGACCTCCACGGGCCGGGCGCTCACCGGACCGGGCACCAAGGGTGGTGCCATCCGCTTCGATCAGGACCTCCTCGAACCGCTGAGCTGGGCCATCCCGATCGGGTGAAGCCGAAATAGTTGCGCCGAGTGTCCGCCGCCACTAGAGTGCCATTCACGCAAACGTGGTGGGCCTTGGCGCCCGAAGGGAGACAACGCAATGCTTCGCAAGGTTCTTATCGGTGCTCTGATGATCACCGCTCTGCTGGCCGCTCCGGCCACAGCCCAGTACGGCGACTTCGCCATCACCCCTGGCTCCGTCTCGGTCGGTGGCGTCGCCACCTTCCAGGGCCGTGGCTGCTCACCCGGCAGCACCGTGACCATCACCACTGGTGGCACCGTCCTCACCACCGTCACCGCTGATTCTGCTGGCGACTTCCGTGGTGCCTTCAACGCCAACCTCTCGGTCGGCAGCCACACCATCACCACCACCTGTGGCGATGTGGTCCGCAGCTCCCCGCTGAACGTGCTGTCCACCAGCGGCGCCCCCCGGCCCACCGGCCCGCTGCCCCGCACCGGCAGCAACTCCACCACCATGGCTCTGGTCGGTGCTGGCATGCTCGCCCTCGGTGGTGCCGTGCTCGCCACCCGCAAGCGCGCCATCGTCTGACGACCGGACCATCTGGTCCACCTCGTAAGCCTTCGAGGCCCCCGGCTCCGGCCGGGGGCCTCGTCGCGTACGGGTCCTCGATGGCCCGGCCCGGATGCCACCATTGGAGTTGTGAACCATCGACTCCTGGCCGCCTTCGACTTCGACGGGACTCTGACTCGCCGAGACACGCTCCTGCCCTTCCTGGTCGAGTCCTGTGGCACCGGCGCGGTTGCCCAGGCACTGGCGCAGGTCGCACCGCTGGCGGTGAGGGCCAAGGCTGGGCGTGTGCCTGATCACCTACACCCACGCGACGCCGCCAAGGAGGCGCTCCTGCATCGC
Source organism: Microthrixaceae bacterium (assembly GCA_016702505.1). Lineage (NCBI taxonomy): Bacteria > Bacillati > Actinomycetota > Acidimicrobiia > Acidimicrobiales > Microthrixaceae > Microthrixaceae bacterium. Next base: position 141,213 of record JADJDU010000010.1, on the reverse strand, counting down.
CTCCTGGCCGGACGTGATGCCGACTGGCTTCGTCAGCAAGGCCAGTCCTTCGAGCACACCGTGCCACGGCGGCTTCGCCCCGAGATGGTCGAACAGTTGCGCTGGCATCAAGACCAGGGGCACGAGGTCGTGATCGTGTCGGCCTCGCTGATGGCCTATCTCCAACCCTTTGCCCAACGGATGGGGATCTCACATGTGATCGCGGTTGAACCCGAGGTCGGTGATGACGGCATCCTCACCGGTCGGTTGACAGGCCCGAACGTGAGGGGCCCCGAGAAGGAGGTTCGGCTCCGACATTGGCTCGGAGACGACTTGCCCGAGATCATGTGGGCGTACGGAAACTCGAGCGGTGATCGGGAACTACTGGCCATGGCCGATGTGGCCATATGGGTGGACGGAACCCACGCACGCAGCTCCTGACATATCCAACGCGGGCGGGCCGACTCAAAAGATTGGACTTGGACGCGACGTGTCCCATCGGCAGGTCGCGTTGGCCGAGAACGCGATCGACCGCCCGGGCCGAAGCCACGGGCGGTCGATAGTTGCAGTCTGTTCCAGCGCGTGGCGCTGGTGCGCTCAAGCGACCAAGGTCACTTGGGCTGCATGCGGATGCCGGCGTCGATGCGGATCGACTCGGCGTTCATGTAGCTGTTGCGAAGCAGCTCGACAGCTAGCGACGCGAACTCGTCGGCCTGGCCCAGGCGCTTGGGGAACAAGACCCCAGCCGCCAGGCGCTCCTTGAACTGCTCGGAAGCCTCGCCCTCACCGTAGATCGGCGTGTCGATGAGGCCGGGAAGGATGGTGTTCACCCGGATTCCCACCGCGGACAGGTCGCGGGCAACCGGCAGGGTCATGCCGACGACGCCCCCCTTGGAGGCGGAGTAGCTGGCCTGGCCGATCTGGCCGTCCTCGGCTGCCACCGAAGCGGTGTTGACGATGGCCCCACGCTCGCCGAACTCGTCGGCCTCGTTCTGAGACATGGCCGTGGCTGCGATGCGGATGCAGTTGAAGGTACCGATGAGGTTGATCTCGACGACCTTCTTGAAGATGTCGAGGTCATGGGCCGAGTCGTAGGACCCGTCCTTGCCGATGGTGCGGGTGGCCCAGCCGATCCCGGCGCAGTTCACCAGAGCCTTGAGCGGACCCAGGTTCTTGGCCGCTTCCACCGAAGCGATCACCTGCTCGGTGTCGACGACGTCGCAGGGGGCGAACACGCCGCCGATCTCAGCGGCGAGGGCCTTGCCCTTCTCCTCCTGCCGGTCTAGGTCGGCCACCACTACCTTGGCGCCGAGCGACGCCAAGTGGCGGCTGGTTGCTTCACCGAGGCCCGAGGCGCCGCCGGTGACGATTGCACTGATCCCGTTGATCTCCATGGTCGCGAACTCTATTGACTGGCTGGTCAAGATGCGAATGGACAGTCGTCGTGCCGATGACCCGAGCGGGTGGACCACTATCGTTTGACGCCGTGACCTCCCCCTCCCCCTCCCACGCCATCCGGGTCAGCAGCCGCCGGCGGCTGGTACCCGCCGTGTTCATCTCAGTGGCGATGCTCCTCGGTGCCTGCAGCAACGGAGACCGGCCGACGTTGGCCGACCGGCCGGCGTCGACCTCTACCACCAGCGACGCCGCCTCCGCCAGCACCACCACCGCGGTTCGCCTCGACGAACTCCCACCCGGCCCCGAGAACCTGCTCGGCTACATCGCCACCCCGACCGGTGCCGAACCAGACGTTCGCACCGAACCCGATGCCCAGGCCCAAAAGCTCGAGATCGGCCCCACAACCGAGGTCGGGGCGCCGACCACCTTTGCCGTCCTCGGTGACCCCGGTGTTACCAGCGCTGCCACCAACGGCTGGTACAAGGTGCTGCTCCCCACCCGACCCAATCAGGGCACAGGGTGGGTGCCGGCTGCATCGGTCGAGTTGACCCAGACGCCCCTCCGAGTGTTCATCGACCTCGAGGGCCGCAAGCTCCGAGTCGAGAACAACGGCGCTGCTGTCTTCGACACCGCCGTGGCGGTCGGCACCGCCGAGAACCCGACCCCGGTGGGTGCTTCGTTCGTGACCGAACTGATCCAGAACACCAACCCGAGCGGGGCCTACGGTCCCTATGCCTTCGGTCTGGCCATGCACTCGGAGACCCTGACTGAGTTCAATGGCGGCCCGGGCCAGGTCGGCATCCACGGCACCAACGAGCCTGGCCTCATCGGCCAGGCCGTGTCCCACGGTTGCGTCCGGCTCACCAACGACGCCATCAAGGAGCTGGTCGACCTTGAGCTGCCCCTCGGCGTACCGGTGCTGGTCTCCTGAACGATCAACTCCCGGTGCCCCCGATCCCCGACGCTCCTGACCCTTCGGGGCTCCCCCACTTCCGATATCACCCAGACCCCGTGTCCAGCGGCGCCTTCGAACAGATGGCCGGACGGTGCCGGGTCTGTGAACGGTCCAGAGGATGGCTGTACGTACTGGGTGGGTATGGCCGCGAGAGCCTGCGAGACGAGGTGTGCCCGTGGTGCATCGCCGATGGTACCGCGGCCCAGGTCCACGACCTCCACTTCACGGTGGTAGATGAAGTTCCCGAGGGCGTTCCCGCCGAGGTGATCGCCGAACTGGAAAGACGGACGCCGGGGTTCAGCGGCTGGCAACAGGAGCGATGGCTTTTCCACTGCAACGACGCCGCTGCTTTCCTTGGCCCCGCAGGTTGGGAAGAGCTCGATTCTCTACCCGACGCCGTCGCCTCGATCCGGGCCCAGGTCTCGTCCTGGGGTCTGGATCCCGACGAGGTAGATGCCCTGGTCGGTTCACTCGATGTCGACGGCTCCCCCACCGCCTACCTGTTTCGGTGCCTTCACTGTGGTACTCACCTCGCCTATGCCGACATGGACTGACCATATGAACCCGGAATCCTCGTGAACTGGGCGGCCCTTGGAGACGTGCTCCCCCAGGCCCTAGCCATGGCCCTCAGCCCGATTCCCATCGTCTTGGTGATCCTGGTCCTGGTGTCGCCCCGGGCTCGGACCTGTGGCCCGGCGTTTGCCGCGGGCTGGCTGGCCGGGCTGTTCACCCTCACCGCCCTCGCCTTCGCCATGGCCGACGGAGCCGACGTGGCCACCGACTCTGCTGCCACCGACGGGGCCAACCTGGTTCAGGTCGCCTTGGGTTTGCTGTTCTTGGTGTTCGCTGCCAAACAGTGGCAGAAGCGGCCTCGCCCTGACGACGAACCAGCCACTCCCAAACTGGTGGGGGCGATCGATTCGATGCCACCCCTCAAGGTCCTAGGGGTCGGATTCGTGTCAGCGGCGTTGAACCCCAAGAACCTCCCCCTCGGCATCAGCGCCGGGGTTACCATCGCTCAGGCGTCACCGTCGACCGGGATCGTCACCGTCGCCGCCTTCGCGGTGGTTGGCTCTGCTGCGGTGCTGGCCGCGGTGGCCTCCGTGTTGGTGTTGGGAGAACGCACCCGTGAACCGTTGGAGCAACTGAAGACCTGGCTGTTGACCAACTCGGCCACGATCATGATGATCATCTTCATCCTGCTGGCCGCCAAGATGATCGGCTCCGGCCTAGCCCTCGCGAGCTGAGCTCGGGGCCCGGCCGGCTCCGCTAAGGCGTGAAGACGGTCAGCCCGCCTTCGGGTCCCGGCGGATTGGTCCAGTCGCCGTCGCTGCGAAGTTGATCAGACCGAGTCTCCGCCCCGGTTTCACCATGCCGTGTTCATGGGTCTGCTCGCCTACCCGCTCGACACCTTTGGACGACATCGGCTCACGATCACCCAAGCACCGAGGCAACCCACCGCGGCCAGCGCTACCAGTGCAACAAGAGGCCAGTACCGAGACCCCTGTTGCGTGGATCCAATCGAAACCTCACCGAGTATGACCCAGCCGTCTCGTTGTTGGGCATTCACACCCAGTTCTACGGCTGGCGCTCCCCCACGGGTCGAGTCCACGATGGCCGCGGCCAACTGGTAACGACCATCTGGGATTCCCTGCGAGGTCAGCTCGACGGTGTCCAGGTATCGCTGACCGGAGTACCAGCCGCCAGGATCGGCCACCGAGGTCACCGTTCTCACCGGTTCTGCGCTGTCGGGATCAAACAACGCGTAGGCCACCTTGTACTTGTGGTCCCACTGGGGGTTGTCGTTGGGCATCCGGCCGACCCCGGTGTTCTGCCAGGCAACGCTCAGCTCGGCGCCATCGGTGCCCACCTCGGCGGGCAGGGTCGCCTCGATGGGTCCGATGCGGTAGCCGCCGTTGACGGCGAAGTCCTCGACCAGGTCGGGGTTGTCTCGTGCCCAGGTGACCACGTCTTCTGGGTGACGGAGATCGAGGTAGTTGGCCCTGAGGTCGAGCGCATCGGCGACCACCCGCTCCAACATCGCTCGAGTCGGCTTGAAGGATTCGTCGCATGCGGTCTCACGAGTGGTGAAGGACTGATAGCAGTTCTCGGCGATCAGAAGGGAGCCGGACCAGCGGGCGGCGATGTCGTCCTTGTCCTGCTGGCTGAACCACATGGTGCTTCCGAAGCTGTCGCGTCGCATGATCGCTCCTGCCTCGAACTGTTCGTCTACGGCCTGGTAGCCGAAGTTGTCGGGATTGATGTTGAGCGCCAGCAGGACGCTGTGGAAGGAATTCCGGTAGGCGGTTCCGAGCCACTGCACCGTGTCAGTCCACGTCTGTTCGGTCAGACCGGGGATCGAGTGCATCTCCCCCCACCATCCAACGGTGTTCATGTCGACGAAATCGACCCGGGCGGGATCGTCGTACTCCGCACCGAACGCCGCCAGGAATGTCTCGAACTTCTCACGGAAGATCACGTCGTCGATGGTCGGGTTGTGCAGCTCTGGGTTGCTGAGGGCTGGGTAGCTCACCGCTCCGGCATCGAACACGAACTGCGGTGTGGCCTGACGGTGAGAATGTTGGCTGTCCACGAAGACCCGGAAGGCCAGCCGGAGCCCCCGCTCGCGCGCCCCGTCCACCAGTCGCTGGTAGTTCTCGTCCTCGTCCCATGAGTAACGGCCCTCGGAGGGTTCGAGTCGAGACCACGGCACCCGGAGGTACAGGACCGATGCCTCCTCGACATGGGGGTCGACGGTGGCCCAGAACTCCTCGGCATCGGCCAACGGTGAACCGAACTCTTCGGCGTAGATCATCCACCCCATGCCCGGGTTTCGGATCGTCGACTCGCCGTCCCACTTCAACTTCGCCACCGTGGGCGAGGGTGCCGCCGTCACCCCGCCGTACGGCACCACCGCGGTGGCCACCGCCGCCACCGCGATCCCTGCAACCAGCACCAACCTCTTGTACGAGGCCACCCTCCTACGCTCCGAGGGGGACCGATGGCGGTTCTCTGTCGAGCTCACCCGCCTAGTCAACCCTCAAAGCCATAGGCGGGCCCGCCGAACGTGGGTCACCTCGGTCATGCCGACGAGGCGAAGATGTCCAAGCCGAGGCGCTCAGCCAGAAACTCGGCCACCAACTGCCCCCGCACGCTGTTGCCGGCCTCGTCCAGCGGAGGGGAGTAGGTGCCGAGGCCCCCCTTGCCGGGGGATACGGTGACGATCCCGCCCCCGATGCCGCTCTTGCCTGGCAAGCCGACCCGGTAGAGCCATTCGCCCGATGTCTCGTACAGGCCAGCGGTGGCCATGACCACCAGCGTCGCTCGGCAGGCCTCGGCGCTGACCACCTGTTCGCCGCTGACCGGGTGTACACCGCCGTCGGCCAGGGTGGCGCCCATGACCGCGAGGTCAGCGGCGGTGACCGCCAGGCAGCTCTGGCGGGTGTACACGTCGAGCACAGCCATAGCGTCACCATCTAGGGCGTCATAGCCCTTGAGCATCTGGGCTAGGGCCCGGTTGCGGTGGTTGGTGGCCCGTGCCGACTCCAAGGTGACCTCGTCGAGGTCCAGGTCTCGTCCGGCGAACGCCGATAGCCCCCGGCGGATCACTTCCCAGGCCGTCTCGGCATCCGAGTCGACCAGACCGACGGTGGCTATGGCACCGGCGTTGACCATCGGGTTGGTTCGACCTCCTCGCCGTTCGACCGCCTCCACCGAGTTGAACGCCAGACCGGTGGCATCCACCCCGAGACGGTCACGCGCTTGGGCCGGGCCGACGGCGTCGCAGGCCAGCGCGAAGGTGAAGGGCTTGGCCACGCTCATGATGGTGAACGGCACCCGCGTGTCGCCCTGCTCATGCAGAGAGCCGTTGACGCCGGCGACGCAGACACCGAAGGCCGAGGGATCGGCCGACGCCAAAGCCGGATATACCGTCGAGGGGCTCCCGTCACCCAGCGATCGGTAACGGTCATAGGCCTCGGCCACCACGGCCCGCACCTCATCGGCACCGGGCAGAGAACCTGTCGAGACGTAACGGTCGGCCTCACCCATCGATCTGGAGTGTGACAGACGCGAGGCACTCCTTCCGAGCCCACGGCGCCCCTATTGCCGACGAACCACCCGGGCCTCCCCCGCCGTTGCCTGACGGCAGCCCGCTTTCCGACCACATGGCTTCGGTCAGCGGCGAACGACTGTTATCGGGCATCGGGGCCCAGGTGCCCCAGCGAGGCGACCATCAGCGGTGACAAGGGGTACCTCCAGCGCCTCGGCCACCGCCACGTAGGTGGCGTCGTAGGCGCTGACGTTGCTCCGCAGTTCCCAGATCCGGGGGAGCAGGCCCTGAACGCCGATCCTTTCGATGCCGAGGCGCCCCCACACGTCGATGGCTCGCCCGGCATCACCGGCTTTGAGGTCACCCCGCAGAACCTGGGAGCGCAAAGCATGGGCCACCTCGGAATCGGCCAAGTGGGGGCAGACAACCACGCCCTCTCGAAGCATCGAGCGGGCCTCACCGTCGTTGAGGAGACCGAGGACCGCCGCCGAAGCATCGATGACGATCACCGTTCGGAGCGACCTGCCTCGACATCGCCCACTACAGCCGCCGGCTCGACCCCGAGATCGGGAAGGCCGGCCAGCAGGGCGGGATTGCCCTCCCGACGAGCGACCACCGCCAGCTCCCGGGTCGCGAACGCCGAGACCGACATCCCCTCCCGCGCCGCCAATCGCTCCAAACGCTCGCCGACCTCGTCCGGCACATTCCGCAGATAGAGCGTTCTCATGTCGCATTATGCTAGCAAACCATCTACCGCCATCCGCGAGCGCATCGTTGCCGACAGCCACCGCCGGGCCCACGGCCTGTCATCGCGGGAGACCGAAGTTGTCGACCGACTTGTCGACGGACCAGACACACGGGCCATCGCCGAGGCGATGTTCGTCTCCGAGCACACCGTCCAAGACCATCTCAAGTCGATCTTCGACAAGACCGGGGCCCGCAACCGTCGCACGCTTCTTGCGAGGGTCAACGGCCGATGACGTGGAGACTCCTACGCAGAACCCCACGAACCTGGGATAGGCACTGGCCCCGTCCCTACGTACGGTCCCAGAATGCCAACCCTTCACATTGACCACGCAATCAGCGACCTCGAGATCTGGCGGAGCGCGTTCGACCCGCTCAAGGCGGTACGGCGTCAGGCGGGTGTCCTCCGCGAACTGGTGCGCCAACCGGTGGACGATCCACACCGGATCATTGTCGACCTCGAATTCGACACGATCGTGAACGCCGAGGCCTTCCTGGGGTTTCTCGAGAAGGAGATCTGGGCGACGCCCGCCAACGCTCCGGCTCTGGTCGGGTCACCTAGTGCGGTCATCTTGGACACGGTGATCGAGGATGACCACCGCCACAGCAACCTCGGTGCTCCCTGAACACCAGGTTGCGGTGCGGGTACGCATGCTTGCATACTGCAAGCATGCCGAATGTCCTCGTGAGAGACCTCCCCGACGACGTGCACGCCGCCCTTCAGCTCCGCGCCCAGAGAAGGGGTCAGTCGTTCCAGCAGTACCTGACATCGGAATTGAAGCGTCTTGCTGCCCAGCCAACTGTCGAGGAGCTGTTCGATCGAGTCGGACGGCGAAGTGGAGGAAGAGTGGGGCTCCAGACTGCAGTCGCTGATCTCGACGCCGAGCGCGCCTGACCCATGATCGTCATCGACGCATCCGTCGTCGCGAACGCGCTCGCCGATGACGGCGAAGACGGCAAGTTGACTCGTCGCCATCTGCTCGACGCCACCGAACTCGCGGCTCCCGACCTCGTCGACGTCGAGACCATGTCGGTCCTTCGGCGGAGATGGCTTGCCGGCGACCTCACGGCTCGCCGCTTCTCGGCCGCGGTTGACGACCTCGCCGACCTCGCGATGACACGAATGCCGACGTTGCCCCTCATGCACCGAGCCTACGAGCTCCGCGCGAACCTAACGGCTTACGACGCGACCTACGTAGCGCTGGCCGAACACCTCGACTGGGTACTACTCACTGCTGACAGTCGTATTGCAAGGGCACCCGGCGTTCGCTGCGAGGTCGAGGTCCTAGCGGTCTGAACTCACCCCGCGGTAGACGGTCTCCCCCACCCACCGCCGCCTGGCGTCAACATTCGAAGGATGTCACCGGCCGCTAGGTGGATCGTGCACTTGTCGGGAAGCCGCTCGCGTCGGGCCTCGTCACCACCGGGAAGGAGCCAGTTCTCCCCTACTGCACCGGGCTCGCCCCCTGCGAGGCCCCACGGCCGAGAGACCCGCCGCTCGGTGATCAGCGACACCGTCGCGTCCGTGAGCACCTGCAGGTCCCGCTCGATGCCCTCACCACCACGAGCCCAACCGGTGCCACCGCTCCCCTCACGGAGCCGGTATCGCAGTACCCGCAGAGGGAACGACCGCTCCAGGGCCTCGGTCGGCGAGTTCAACGAGTTGGTCATGTTCGTGTGAATCCCCGATTGGCCGTGCCGAGGCTCACTCCACTGCGACCCCTCCTGGCTACCGTCGGTTGGGGCTGGGGGGCGGCCGCCTTGGCCGCCGGCGATGGTCTCGTAGCTGACCCAGCCGTCACCGCCGATGAGAACGTTGTTCATGGTGCCTTGCGACGCGGCCGGGACCCTGGCGGGCAGGATCTGGGCCAGGGCCCCCAGGCACACGTCGGCCACCCGCTGGGATACCTCCACGTTTCCGGCCCCGACCGCGGCAGGGAAGGTCGCCGCCACCACCGTGCCCGCCGGGGCCACCACCGTCACCGGGCGGAAGGCCCCGCCGTTGGCGGGCAAGGTCGGGTCCAGGACCGATCTGAGCGCCCAAGCCACCGCGCTGACCGTCACCGCCTCTACCGCATTGGTGTTACCGCGGCGCTGTGGATCGGTACCGGTGAAGTCGAAGGTGATCCCTTCGGTCTCCACCGACAACGTGAGGCGGATGACGGTGGACTCCTGTTGATGAGGGTCGGGTCCGAAGCTGTCGAGGTGATCCTCGAAGGTCCAGCCACCACGGGGCAGGTCGGTCAGGGCCGCGATCATGCGACGCTCGCCGTAGGCCACCACCTCGTCGAGCCGGTCAGCCACCATCGCCGCTGGCGTGGATGGCATCGCAGCGGGATCCCCTCCGACATCGGCGAGCGGGGAGATCCACGACCGGGCCAACGCCGCCAGCCGGTCCGCCCCCACCCGGTTAGCCCCGACCTGTGCGTCGAGGTCTCCGGCCCGCTCGGCGGGCGTCCGCGACGACGCCACCATCAGCGCCGCCACCTCGGGGGTCAACAACACCGGGGGGATGCGCAATCCTTCCTGGTGGATGTCGACGGCGTCGGCCGGCATCGAACCCGGGGCCGCCCCACCGAGGTCGGCATGGTGGGCCCGGTTGGCCACCCAGCCGACCAGCAGTCGCTCCGGTGCGCTCCCGACGGGGAGATCCACGAAAACCGGTGCCACCAGGGTCACGTCGTTGAGGTGCGTCCCACCGGCGAAGGGATCGTTCAAGATGACCTGCTGACCCGGCTCGATGTCGACACCGACCGCGTCGATGGCGGCGGCCACCGACGCGGGCATCGATCCAAGGTGGACCGGGATGTGCTCGGCCTGTACCAGCAAGGTGCCGTCCGCGGTGAACAGGGCAGCCGAACAGTCGGCCCGTTCCTTGATGTTGGGGCTGAAGGCTCCTCGGCGCAGGACCTCACCCATCTCGTGGGCCACCCCGGTGAGACGGGCCATCAGCACCGCCAGCTCGGCCGGGCTCACATCGACCGCCCATCGGTTCGGGTGAGGATCAGCGCCCCACTCACCGGATGGGGGTCGGAGCGCCAGCCTTCGGGCACCCAGATCGTGCAGTCGGCCTCGGCGATCACCGCCGGTCCCTCCACCGCCGTGCGATCACCAACCGGCAAGGACTCGATGCTCACCGGGGAGGCCTTTCGGGCCGTGGCTCGTATCGCCACCACTTCGATCGGGGTGTCGGGCCGGGTGTAGCCGTTGCGACGCTGGTGGGCGGCCGGGAAGTCTTCTATTCGCTGGACCCGGATCTCGTGGGATTGGCCTTGGAACCGGCAGTCGAGCTCTGTCTCCACCGTGGAGCCAGGGACCAGGGCGCCGGCCTCGACGGCCAGCGAATCCAGGGCTTCGGCCAGCCCGGTCAGGTCGCTGCCCCCCGGCCAGGTCCGAACCAGATCGTGTTGGCGTGGGGCCGTCAGGCACCCCAGCGCCGACAACACCCCGGCCCGGGTCGGGACTATGACAGCCGCCATGTCCAGCGCTCCAGCAACCGCACAGGCGTGCAGAGGTCCGGCTCCCCCGAAGGCCACCAGAGCCAGACCGGCGGGGTCGATGCCGCGGGCCACCGTCACCGCCCGGACCGCTTCCTCCATATTGGCGTCAACGACGGCGATGACGTCATCGGCGGTGACGCCAGCGCCGTCCAGGGCTCGCCTGGCCGCGGCCACGTCGAGCTCACCGATACCGGGCAACGACACCCCGTCGGGGTAGCGGCCGGCCGCCAGGTCGGCGTCGGTGACGGTGGGAGCGGTACCTCCCCGTCCATAGCAAGCGGGGCCGGGAACCGCGCCGGCGCTGCGAGGACCCACCACCAACGACCCGCCCCGGTCGATCTCGGCGATGGATCCGCCCCCGGCTCCTACGGTGTGGACGTCGAGCGACGGAAGCCGGATCGGAAGCCCGGCCACCGAGCGTTCACCGGCGGGAGCGGGATGACCATCCAAGATCAGGCACACGTCGGTACTGGTGCCACCCATGTCGAAGGTGACAGCGTCAGGCCACCCGCTCGAAAGCGCCACCGCGGCTCCGGCCCGCACCCCTCCGGCCGGGCCGCTCAGCAGGAGCGCAGCCGGGAACCGGGCCCCGTCGTCGAGCGACGCCAGACCTCCAGCCGAGGTCATCACCGACACGTCTCGGGCCACCCCGTCGAGGCCACCGAGGTAGGTCCGACACAAGGGGCGGAGGTAGGCGTTGGCGACTGTGGTGGCGGTCCGTTCGTACTCACGGAACTGGGGTGACACCTCGCAGGACTTGGACACGTCCAGACCCCGACGCTCCAACTCGGCCGCAACCGCGGCCTCGTGGGCCGGGTTGAGGTCGCTGTGCAACAGGCACACGGCCACCGCTTCGGTGTCTTCGGGAAGCTCCCCCAGGTCGTCCAACGACAGGGCTTCCAACTCGGTGCCGTCGGCCGCCAGCCGGCCCCGCACCTCGATCCGGTGATCCCGTTCCACCAACGGTTCAGGTCGGTCTACCCAGTGGTCATACAGCGACGGCCGATCCTGGCGGGCGATCTCGATCACATCGGCGAACCCGGCGTTGGTCACCAACGTCACCGTGGCCCCTTTGCGCTCCAGCACAGCGTTGGTTGCCACCGTGGTGCCGTGGGCCAACGCCTCGGGACGGTCGGCCTCGGCGACGAGGTCGACCCCGCTACGTACCGCGTCGCCGGGATCAGCGGGGGTGGATGGAACCTTGGCCACCCGACCGTCGTCGGTCACGACGTCGGTGAACGTCCCTCCGGTGTCGACGCCGACTCGCATGCCCTGAACCTACCCAGGAGGATGCAAGACGGTGAGGCCCGCGCCCAAACGGACGTCGAGGTCGGCGTGAAGGCGCTCGAGTCGGTCGTCTACCTCGTCCCACACCAGCACCGCCTCGTCGGCCGCGGTCATGATCCAGGCATCCCGCCGCCGCATGGCCCGCCGGAACCCGTCGACGTCGGACGGTTCCTTGCGTTCCAGACGCACCACCGACGCCGCTCGGTCGGCCGCGGCCACACCCCGCTCCCGGGCCGCGGCCGACAGGTTCCGGTCGATCCCTGGGAACCCGACGACCGCCGCATAGGGAACCTCTGCCTGCTGCGCAGCCTCGGCGGCCAACAGCTCGGCTCCGGGCCGGATTCCGGTTACCACCACTAGGTCGGGGTGGATGCGGGCCAGGGCGTCGATCACCTCGACCAGATCGGAGCGGACCCGGTCGGCGACCGGGTTGTCGTCCCACCCGCCCAGGCGGTCCGGGGTGTGACCGAACACCGCCAGCAGCCACCCCGCCGGGATCCTGGGGTCCCGCCGACGACGCTCGGCCCGTTGCTCGTCTGAGGGAAGATCCGACAGCTTGCCGCCTCCCGTGCCTCCGTTGCTGGTGACTGAACCTGACCCGTCGGCAGCCCCGGCACCACCGGGTCGGTGCGCATCTCGCTGTACCACGGCCAGCCCGTCGACCAGCTCGTTCATGAGGTCGCCCGAGTGCCCCTTCACCCATTCGAAGGAGACCTCACCGCGTGGCCGGTCGGCCAACACCGCCAGCAGTTCCTCCCACAGGTCCCGGTTCTTCACCGACTCTCCCGCCTTGGTCTTCCAACCGTTGCGGACCCATCCCTTGGACCAGGACTCCAACCCGTTCTTGACGTAGGTGGAGTCCATCACCACCACCAGCGAACCGGAGTTGTCCTCGATGGCCCGCAGCACCGCGGTCAGCTCCATGCGGTTGTTGGTGGTGTCGGGTTCCCCGCCGCTGGCGTGGTGGTCGGCCGAGGACGCCCAAGCCCATCCGCCCGGGCCCGGGTTCCCACTGCAAGCCCCGTCGGTGTAGATGCGCAATGCCGTCACCGGCCCACCATGCCAGACCGACGCCGACCCGCCGAACTACTGCTCCAACAGACAACGTTTGCGCTGTTGCGAGCTTGCGAGCCACTGGGCAAACGCCGTCGAGCCGCCGCAACGAAGTGAGGACCGGGCTCGGCGGAACCAGAAATCGTCCGCCGAAGGCGGCCCACGAGAACCGGACCAGGTACAGCATCGGTGACACCCAAAGCAATGCCAGCGGTGCCGGTCACGGCATTGGGTGCAACCCGATGCAATCGAGGGCACGATGGACGTCATGCAGGCCCCCGATGAGTTCTACGAGCAACTGCCCGACATCGACCCGGCCGAGACCGCGGAATGGCTCGACTCCCTCAACGCCGTGCACGCCCAGCGGGGCGATGCCCGGGCCGAGTACCTGGTGCAGCGGATCATGGCCCGAAGCCAGGAACTGGGCCTCGACGTACCGGGCCCGATGCGAACCCCCTACGTCAACACCATTGCCTTGGGGGACCAGGAACGGGACCACTGGTTCCCCGGTGACATCGAACTGGAGCGACGGATCCGGGCCTACATCCGGTGGAACGCGGCGGTGATGGTGGTGAAGGCCAACCATCGCTCCGATGGCATCGGAGGACATCTGGCCACCTTCGCGTCCTCCGCGGGCTTGTTCGACGTCGGGTTCAACTGGTTCTTCCGGGGCAAAGACGACGGCACCGCCGGGGACGCCGTCTACATGCAGGGCCATGCGTCACCGGGGATCTACGCCCGGGCCTACCTCGAGGGAAGGCTCGATGAAGCCGACCTGGACCGCTTCCGTCACGAGGTCGACATGGGTGACGGGACACCAGGGCGGGGGCTGTCCAGCTATCCCCACCCCCGTCTCATGCCCGACTTCTGGGAGTTCCCCACCGTTTCCATGGGTCTCGGCGCCATCACGTCGCTGTACCAGGCCCGTTTCAACCGCTACCTCCACCACCGCCAGATCGACGACACCAGTGCCAGTCGGGTCTGGTGCTTCGTGGGTGACGGCGAGACCGACGAGCCCGAGACGTTGGGCGCCATCTCCCTGGCCGGTCGGGAAGGGCTCGACAACCTGACCTGGATCGTCAACTGCAACCTTCAGCGTCTCGACGGCCCCGTGCGGGGGAACGGCAAGATCATCCAAGAGCTCGAGGGGGTGTTCCGGGGGGCGGGCTGGAACGTCATCAAGGTGGTGTGGGGATCGGCCTGGGACGACCTGTTGGCCCGCGACGTGGACGGCGTGCTGCTCGACAAGATGAACAGCACCGTCGACGGCGAGTTCCAGCGCTACACCGTGGCTGACGGGGCTTACATCCGTGAGTACTTCTTCGGCCCTGACCCCCGGTTGCGGGCCCTGGTCGAGCACCTCACCGACGAGGACCTCCGGCGGCTACCACGCGGAGGCCACGACTACGCCAAGGTGTACGCCGCCTTCAAGGTCGCCACCGAGACCCGAGGTCGACCTTCGGTGATCCTGGCCAAGACCATCAAGGGCTGGACCCTGGGCCCCGAGGTCGAGGCCCGCAACGCCACTCACCAGATCAAGAAGATGACCAACGAGCAGTTCCGTCAACTGCGCGAGCGTCTCCACCTCGAAGCCGAGATCTCCGAGGAATCCCTGGCCGATGGCCTCGAGCCCCCCTACTACTGTCCGCCAGCCGGTTCGCCGGCCCACAGCTACCTGATGGCTCGGCGGCGGGCGCTGGGCGGTTCGCTTCCCCGCCGCCAGACGGTCACCACCAAGCCGATCACCCTGCCCGCCGAGTCGACCTTCGATGAGTTCCGGGCCGGGTCGGGGCAACAAGCCGCCTCCACCACCACCGCGTTCACCCGGCTCCTGCGGTCGCTGGTGCGCGATCCCAACTTCGGCCCCCGGGTGGTGCCGATCATCCCCGACGAGGCCCGTACCTTCGGCATGGACGCCCTGTTCCGGGAGATCGGCATCTACGCCGCCCACGGCCAGAAGTACGAGCCGGTGGACCACGACCTGCTGCTGTCCTACCACGAGGCTGTCGACGGCCAGATCCTGGAGGAGGGCATCACCGAAGCCGGGGCCACCGCGTCGTGGATCGCGGCCGGAACCTCCTATGCCCACCGCGGCGTTCCAATGGTCCCGTTCTTCACCTTCTATTCGATGTTCGGGTTCCAGCGGGTGGGTGACCTCATCTGGTCAGCGGCCGACTCTCGGGCCCGAGGCTTCCTCCTCGGTGCCACCGCCGGGCGCACCACCTTGGCGGGCGAGGGCCTGCAACATCTCGACGGCCACAGCTTGGTGTTGGCGTCGACGGTTCCGAGCTGTCACGCCTACGACCCGGCCTTCGCCTATGAGACCGCCGAGATCATCCGCCACGGCATCGACCACATGTACGGCGATGACCCTCACGACGTCTTCTTCTACCTGACCCTCTACAACGAGAACTATCCCCAACCACCCATGCCTGAAGGGGTGGAGGCTGGGATAATCGAGGGTCTGTACCGGTGGGCGCCTGCACCCGAGCTCGGCGACGTACCCCGGGCCACCATCTTGTTCTCGGGCACTGCCCACAGTGCGGCTCGCCAAGCCCAGGCCGAGCTCGCCGAGCGGTGGGGGGTGGCCGCCGAGCTGTGGAGCACAACGTCCTACAAGTTGCTGCGCGAGCAGGCCATGGAGGTCGAACGGTGGAACCGCCTCCATCCGACCGATCCCCCCCGAACGCCTCGGGTCACCGATCTGCTGTCCGGCTCTGCCGGCCCGGTGGTGGCTGTCACCGATTTCATGCGCACCGTTCCCGATCAGATCGCCCGGTGGATTCCCTCGGGGCGGAGCTATACGTCGCTGGGCACCGACGGCTACGGCCGGTCCGACACCCGTGAGGCACTACGCCACTACTTCGAGACCAACGCCGCCCAGGTGGTGGTGGCGGTGCTGTCGGCCCTGGCTGCCTCGGGCGCGGTGTCGGCCGAAACGGCCGCGGCGGCGATCGCCCACCATGGCATCGACGTCGATGCCCCTGTGCCCTGGCACGACTGAGCCGACTCGGTCTCGGTCAGCCTGCGGGCTCGCCTCCCGACCGCAAGCGACCCATCGCCTGGGCTGCCTGGCTGACCAGGCCGACGGCCAGGAGCGTCCATGCAGACAGAGCCAGGACCAGGGTGGCTCGAGGTAACCACTCCAGGACCTCGAGCTCGATGGCGACCCTCATGCGGAACGTGGACACGCCGTACATCCCGAGCGGGAACACCATCGCCCAGTACGACGGGTGGTAGCGCAGCGGAACCTTGTTGATGACGTGGCGCCACACCCCGGATGGCCACCATCAACGGAAACCAGAACGATGCCGTGGCCCAGCCGAGGATCACCACCGCCTCGACGAACGGGGCCAGGCGGTCCAAGCGGACCGACGCGTCCCGCGCCAGCAACAGGTTTGATCCGGCCAGGACGGTGATGGCCAGAGCGCCGGCTGCGATCCACGCCGGCGGATCGGCTTCGGTCGGGCTCAGCTCCAGGAACGTCCACCTGAGGAACACCATGGTCATCACGATCAGGTATAGGACCAGGCCGAGTAGGAAGCCTCCCAGCAGACCGAAAGCCAAGGCGTCGCTGGGATGGCGGGGGAACAGCAATGCCCCGGTGACCACAACCGATTCGGTGGACACGGTGAGCAGGAACCAAGTGCCGTTGATTCCCTTCTCGAGGCCGGGTTTGGGTGACTCCAACACCACCGCCACCAAGGTGGCGTAGACAAAGGTCACCCACAACGCGAGGCTGAACCACCACATGGGCCACGCCAGTCCCCACCACCCGTGGACCAGGGCCGATGCGCTGGCCAACACGTTGGTGGCCGCCACCGTGGTGAGGAACGCGAATCCCTTGGCGTGGCTGGTGATGTCGGTGATCAGGAGCTCTCGGGCAATGACCAGCCTCGATGCCAGCAAGACCACCAGCACGCAATAGGCGATGGCGGCGACAGCGTAGAGACCATCAGCCAACCACTGGTATCGGAGCTGCACCGACCCGATGGCGATGATGCCGGTGGCCATGACCATGGCGAAATAGCCAGGAAACAGGGTACGGACGTTCGAGCTAACCGCGGCACCGAATCGGGTCATGGCCGCAGGTAGCGGTAGAGCACGGTGGAGGCCCCGGCGAGAACCACCGACACAACCGCCGTCGACCAAGCCAAGGACTCGTCGTCGGCAGAGAAGGCTTCGACTGCCACCGTGAGGAGGAACACCTGGAAGGCCACCAGGATCACCACGTACACCACCACCGCTCCGGTGGTTCGCGGCGCGTAGCGGGCCGGTCTCATACCGACGCTCCCAAGGCCCAGATCTCATCGCCCCTCAGCTCGACCTCGATCTTGCCCAACGGCCGAGGCGGAGGCCCCGACAGCACCTCGCCGGTGGCGGCGTCGAAGTTCCCCTCGTGGCAGGGACAGTGCCATCGGTTCTCCTCGGCCTCGAAGTACACAACGCAGCCCAGGTGGGTGCACTTCTGGCTGAACGCCGCCACCTCACGGTCATCGAGGCGGACCAGGACCGCAGGATCGGCTTCGGTGGGGTAGCGGAACAGGTGGGTCTCCCCGACTGGAACCTCCGACAGTGCCACGATCTTGCGAGGTTCACCGGTGTTGATGGTTCGTAGTTGGGTCCAGGCTGCGAACCCGACGTTGCCCGCCGCCATGACGCCGGCCCCGGCCACCAGGAACCTGGCGAACTCCCGCCTGGTCACCTCGTCCTCGCCTACGGCCTGGTAGGGGAAGTCCCGCTTCCAGATCGGTTCGTCTGGTTGTGTCATCTGCTGTTCTCCTCCAGGGCGAAGGGATCGTCCAGCCACGACCGATAGGTCGACGGGGCCACATCTATCGGCCCCTCGGCCAGGTCGTCGACCACCGCGAACACCTTGGTCGACACCTGCTGACGGCCGAACAACCAGTCGTCGACCAGCGAACCGCGCCGGTTCTCCTTGAACTCCTCGGCCGTCCCGTACCACAGGGCTTCGCTGGGGCACACCGATGCACACATGGGGGCGTAGCCCTCCGACGTGCGGTCGAAGCACATGTCGCACTTCATCATCTGGTCGAAGTCGGCCATGTACTTCGGTACCCCGAAGGGGCAGGCCAGCACGCAGTTGGAACAACCGATGCACCGGGGTTTGAGCGCGGATTGCACCACGCCCAACTCGTTCTGCTTGATGGCGTCGGCTGGGCACACCTGAGCACAGGTGGGGTCTTTGCAGTGCATGCACACCATCGGAGCGGTCTGGGTGCTGGCCACCCGGTCGATGCGTTCCAGGTGGATCAGGGACTGACCCCGGTGGGTGCCGCACTCCTGGCAGGCCTGTACGCAGGCTTCACAACCGATGCATCGACTCTGGTCGATGACGAACACCGGCCGTTCGCCCACTGCGTAGCGGGTGGCCTTCATTGGGCCACCCCCTCCCCGTCAGCCGCGGTCGCCTTGACCACCTTCACCGCCGCCACCTTGAACTCGGGCATCCGAGAGATCGGATCCACCGCCCTCAATGTGAGCTGGTTGGCCGCCTTCTTGCCCGGCCAGTGGTAGGGAATGAACACGGTGTCGGGTCGAATGGTGGTGACCACCGCGGCGGGCAGGGTGATCTCGCCCCGCCGGGAGCTGACCGTCACCTGGTCACCGTTAGCCACCCCCAGGGTCTCGGCCAGGCGGGGGTGCATCTCGCACAACGGCTCGGGGTACTGGGCGACCAGGCCGGCGATGCGTCGGGTCTGGGTCCCCGACAGGTACTGGCTCACCACCCGACCGGTGGTGAGCCACAGCGGGTAGTCGTCGTCGACGGATTCGGCCGGCGGTTTGAACGGCACCCCGTGGAACCGGGCCTTACCGTCGGGATGGGCGAACTTGCCGCCCTCCCACAACCGGGGGGTACCGGGGTGGCCGACCTCGGGCACGGGCCAGAAGAGACCCATCTCGTCCTCGATGCGAGCCCAGGTGGCTCCGGTGTAGTCGGCTTTGCCGCCCGATGACGCCCGGCAGAGTTCGGTGAAGATCTGTTCGGTGTTCGAATAGTCGAACAGGTCGCCCTTGCCGAGCCGGCGGGCGATGTCGACGAGGATCTCCCAGTCCTTGCGGGCCTCGCCGGGCGGGTCGACGGCCTGGTTGATCTTGATGATCCGCCCCTCGCCGCTGGTCGAGGTGCCCTCGTCCTCCTCGTGGAGCGAACCGGCCAGCACCACATCGGCGTGGGTGGCGGTCTCGGACAAGAAGAAGTCGATGGCGGCGTAGAACTCCAACTTGTCGAGGGCTTCGGCGGTGAAGTTGGAATCGGGGGCCGACACCACCGGGTTGAAGCAGATCGACAACAGTCCCTTGATCGATCCGTCGTGGATGGCCTCGATCAGCTCGGTGGCAGCCAGGCCCTTGCCAGGGATCTCGGACTCGTCCACCCCCCACGCGGCGGCCACCACGGCTCGGTCCTGGGGGTTGGTGATGTCTCGGTTGCCCGGGAGTTGGTCGCACTTGTGACCGTGCTCCCGGCCACCTTGGCCGTTGCCCTGGCCGGTGATGGTGGTGACCCCGCATCCGGGCTTGCCGAACTTGCCGGTAGCCAGGCCGAGGTTGATTGCCGACAACACGTTGTCGACACCCTTGGTGTGCTGTTCTATGCCGCGGGCGTGCATCAACATCCCGGTGGCCGAAGTACCCCACAGCTCGGCGGCTTCCTCGATGCGACCGGCTGGGACCCCGGTCACCTCGGCCGCCCAGGCCGGGGTCATGTCGGCCACCGCAGCGGCAGCGGCGTCGAAGTCGACGGTATGGGCGTCGATGAAGTCGTGGTCCAGCCAGTCGTGGCGGATCAACTCGTGCAGCACCGCTCCGAACAGGGCCGAGTCTGTCCCGGGCCGTACCGGCAGGAACAGGTCCGCGGTGCGGGCCAACGGCACGACGCGGGGGTCTTGCACGATGAGCTTGGCGCCCCGGTCTCGGGCCCGCCAGATGTAGCTGGTGGTGATGGGAAAGGTCTCGGCGATGTTGGAGCCAGCCACCCACACGACGTCGGCCAGGGGGATGTCGCTCCACGGGTTGGACGCCCGGTCCATGCCCAGGGCCTTCTTGTTGCCGGCCCCGGCCGACACCATGCAGAAGCGGCCGTTGTAGTCCAGGTTGGCGGTGTGCAGAGCCAGGCGAGCGAACTTGCCGACCAGGTAGCTCTTCTCGTTGGTGAGCGACACTCCCGACAACATGGCGAAGGCGTCATCGCCATAGGTGGCCTGGATCCGCTGGATCTCCGATACCACCTTGGTGAGCGCCTCGTCCCAGCCAATCTCCCGGAAACCACCGGGCGCGGACTCGTCTCGCACCATCGGGCTGAGAAGCCGATCGGGGTGACCGCCCTGGAGGTACCGCTTGACTCCCTTGGGACACAGCTTGCCCTCGTTGAAGGGGAACTCGTACCAGGGTTCGAAGCCCACCACCTGGTTGTCGGCAACCTTCAACTTGATGCCGCACTGCTGTCCACAGAAGCAGCAGTGGGTCTGAACCACCTTGTCGATCTCCACGTCGGAGTCCCACCCGCCGGGGGGAGCTTCGTTGAGGTGAGGGCCGAACCGAGCGACCAGTTCCTCTTCACTCAATGGTTGGCGGGCCATCAGCCGAAACCTCCCACCCTGGCCACCTGGGCCAGGGTCACGCTCGCTCTACGACACTTCGGGCAAGTGTCCTGGTAGTTGCCCCCACCGTCGATCCCGTAGTCGAACCCGACCTGGGGCAGGACCTCTTGGAGGTCGGCGATCTGCTGGGTGCTGGCAAACCCCTCACCGCAGCGTCGACAGGTTGCGGCTTCACCCGTTTCGTTGGCCTGGCGGTAGTAGGCAACGCCCAGGTTCCCCGGTCTCTGGAAGATGTGGAACAGCTTGCCGAACGGCAGGTACATCAGACCGAGGATCACGGTCAGGGCGTGCAGGGTGTTGAGGGCCGAATAGAACTGGCCGTGGAGCCACATGCTCGACACGGTCAGGAACAGCCCGGTCACCGAGACGGCGAAGAGGCCGGCCAGCACCAAGAAGTCGCCGCCCCGTTCCACGGCGAGCGCGCCGGGGTCGCTGAGGCGGCGCCGCAGGAAGATGAAGACCCCGGCGAGCACCAGCACGGCGGCGATGTCGAGGCCGTGGAAGATGGTCCAACCGATGATGGTGTCGGCGTTGAACGAGGCGGTGCCGAATCCAGAGACGAACACCTTGTAGCGGTCCGCGTCCTGACCCACGCTCTCGAAGTGCAACAGGCCTAGGGTCAGGGGGAAGGTGATCATGGCGGCCAGGATGCAACCCCAGAACACCAGTTGGTGGGCCAGCCACCGGGCCTTCGATCGACGGTAGATGAAGGTCTGGGCGATGAGCTGGGTCCCCACCAGCGAAGGCAGGGCAACCAGGTTGCGGGCCTTGGACGCCCGGAACGCATCCCACCCCCGGCGGTTCAACATGGCGGTGGGGGGACGACGGGTCCACACGATGTAGCGGTACACCACCCCGAACACCGCGAACACCGTGCCGAACAGGTAGCCGACCAGGGCAGCGTCGAACCAGGCGAGCTGACCGCTGCCCAAGAAGGTGATGGCCACCACGATCGCCACCGCCACCAGCCCCCAACTGGTAGCTCTACGATCCAATGCCTGGTTGGTAGCCACAGAACCACCTCTCATTCGGCTCACTGCCGGCTGAGGCGAGTGTAGGACCGTGACCTGGCCGGATCGACAACCGGTACCCTCCAGGCCATGGCCAGCCAGGTTCGTTTCCCGATCACCAACGACGACGAGGCCAACGCCTTGTTGGTGGAGGACCCCTTGGCCCTGCTTCTGGGCATGTTGCTCGACCAGCAGGTCCCCATGGAATGGGCGTTTCGGGCGCCGTTCACCCTCAGCCAGCGCCTAGGGGAGCGGTTCAACGCCACCGACATCGCCGCGATGGATCCCGAGGACCTGGTGGCGGCGTTCTGTGAGAAGCCCGCCCTCCACCGCTACCCGGCGGCCATGGCCCGGCGAGCCCACGCCGTGTGCCAGCACCTGGTCGACCACTATCGCGGGGATCCAGCAAAGATCTGGTTTCGGGTCACCGACGGAGCCGAGCTCTACCGACGGGTCGGCGAGATCCCCGGCTTCGGTGAGGAGAAGGCCAAGATCTTCGTGGCCTTACTGGCCAAGCGCTTCGGTAAGCGACCCGATGGCTGGGCCGAGGCTGTCGCCCCGTTCGGCGACGATCAGCCCCGGTCGGCCGCCGATGTCAGCTCCAAGGAACGCTTCGCCGAGGTCCGGGCCTGGAAGAAGGCACAGAAGGCGGCGGGGCGGTCCAAGGCCGACTTCTCGATGTGATCCCCGCCGGGAATCAGATGGCGGGCTCGACCTCGGGCACCCGAACCTCCCGCATCATGCGGTAGGCGGCCAGCCCACCGAACACCACCATCCAGGCGATCACTCCCGCCACCACGTAGCCAGGGAGCTTCCCGGCCGATGTCAGCAGGTACCCATACGGAGCGACGAAGGAGACGAACAGCATGGCGATCCAGGGCAGGGCGCTGCTCATGGGCCGGTTCTCGTCTCGCATGAGCTTGACGCCCATGGCTTGTCCGATCCCGTAGGTCGGGGCGGTGCCGACATCTATGGCCAGGAACCACCACGGGTTCACGCCGTGGCTCTGGAGTACCGGCCACACCACGACAGCCCGGGCGATGCAGAACACCACCACCGTGGCCGTCCACATCTGTCCGAAGGTTCCCAACTCCCGCAGCTCAGCGATGAGCGAGAGGTCGGCGGTCTCTTCGGTGTTCTGCTGCCCCGGTAGGCCGGTCATTGGGTTGCAGGTCCTCCGGGTCGGCGGGCCGGGCGGCGACGCTCGGCGACTCCTAGGTCATCGGCCGAATCGGGCCGGGACATGAGCAGCAAACCATAGGCGCGCCGCCATCGGCAGGCACGTCGGCCCGGTCCTCAACCGGCATCGGCCGCGGTTTCGTGGCGTTGGCGGTCGAGCCAACCCAACAGGACTGCGACCGCCCGGGGGTCATGGCGCAGGTCGTGGGCTGCTCCAGCCACGATCCGGAGCTCAGCGTGACCGTGGGCATCTCCGAGCACCCGGGCATCGAAGGACGGTACCGACTCGTCATCTGACCCGTGGAGCACCAGCAGGGGTCGCCCACCCATGCGAGCGGCGTCGTCCACCGGTTTGATGTCACGTAGCTCGCGGGTCCAGGCATCGAGGCTGGGCGGGAAATCGGGCCGGGTTATCACCCCCACCTCACGGGCGTGACGAAGGAGACGCTTGGGATGAGATGCCCAATCACCGAAATCGGCGGGCGACCCGAGGACGGCCACCCCCCGGATCTCCGGCCTGCGAGCGGCCGCGGCCACGCAAAGGCCACCCCCGGTACCAAATCCGGCCAGCCACACTCCCCGGTTGGGGGCAAGCGTCCGAGCGGTCTCGGCCACCGCTAGGACGTCATCGAGCCAGCCACCCAAGGAGAAGTCGCCTGACGAAGCTCCGCAACCCCGGAAGGTGAAGGTGAGCACCCGCCAACCCTCGTTGGCTATCCGGTCGGCCAGCGCCGGATACGACCGACCGAGCGCCCCTGAGCCGACCATCCCCGACGGGTAGCCGTGACACACCACCAGGGTCGGCGGGTCACCATCGCTGACCGGTGGGTCGACGTGATAGCCGACCAGCCGCTCCCCTCCGGACTCGACCAGAAGTTCCACCGGAGATCAGCGAGACGATCTGTTGGTCAGTCCTGGCCGCCGCTGGCGCAGCAGGCCCCGTGCGGCTTGTAGCACCGGTTCGCTGCCTCCACCAGGGTGTCGGGCCCGAATGAGAGGTAGGTCCCCGCCTCCATCAGTTCGTCGATGACGTCGGCCGAGCATCGATCCAGGTCGTGCACGATCTGGGTGCGCTTGTCTCCGACGTACTGGTTGTGCTCGAAGCGGGTAGGGCGCGTCATGCCCTGAACCTACGCGAAGAACGAGGTGCCAATGGAACCCTCGACTCGAAACGCTGAGGTTGGCCGAGCCACCACTGCTCGAGCGTCAGGCCTGGGGGCCGACGGCGCCGATGGCGGCCAGGTAGTCGAGACGAACGTTCAGCACGGCCACGATGTCCTCGTCGAGCAGAGCCCGACCGGAGCTGTCCGACAGCTCCAGGATCCGGGCCACCGCCAATTCCTCTTCGACGATGGCATCGGGCTCGTCTCCGGACTGGTCGGGCCGACGACTCCACGGATAGCGACGTTCGGCCGGTCCGGCCGTGGAGGCCTCGAGCAGGTCGGCGTCGGCCAGGAGCACCCAACGGACGTCATCGTGGGTGAGGCGAGCCTGAACGTCGCCAGGCAGGCGGTCGGCGATGAAGTCGACGGCCTCGCCCAGGTCGAACACCGCCGGTCGGGCCACGCCAGCCAGGCGTGCAGTCTCTCCTCCCACGACCACCAGCGCGATGATCACCACCGCCACCAACCCGATCAGCGCGAACACCCAGATCACGACACCGAGGGTAACGACCCGGTCGGGGCTGCTCCCACCGGCTCGGCCCGCGCTCCGATCATCACCTCATCGGGATCGGGGGTCGGGGGTCGTCGAATCCCTGCCCCGCGCCTCGCCGAGCCAGAGCGAAGGCGACGATGTCGCTGTAGATCAGCATCACCTTGGGCCCGTAGGTGGGGTCGGTGGCCCACACCGTGGTCAGGTCTATCCAGGTCGGGCAACACCCGGCCGGACCCCGAAGACGCGAATCGACCTTGGGGTTCACATAGGTGGGAGACGCGATGGCGTAGGACTTGAGGAGCTGTATCTGGGCCCGGACCCCCATTTGGGGTGACGGGAACCGCCAACCCGATTCGCACGTGTCGCAGTGGCCGATACCCGAGAAGTTGTTCGCCAACACGCTGTCGTTGTTGGCGAACCCGCCGGTCTCCAACACCGCCTGAGCGAAGGCGATGTCTCCCCTGATGCCCTCGGCCTGACCTTCCTCGATGAACCAGCGGGCGAAGTCCTCCACCGGGGTGGAAACTCGGGGCCGGAACGCCGACCGTCGGAACCAGCCGGCCAGGTCCTCGGCGCTGAGGCGGGGGATGCCGATCAGCGGGGTGTTCTCGGGTACCAGACCGGCGCCCCGACGACCCGCAGCCCGCAGGCGATCCTTCGCCGTAGCGACCTCGACGATGGCCTTCTCGTGACGTTCGGCCGCGGTCTGGGCCATGAGACCGATCCGCTGCGCGTTCTGCATCCTGTCGGTGGCGAAGATGGTGGCGACCGTCAGGGTGGTGCGGGCCTCCTCGGCTGCGGCCCGGGCCTTACCCAGCGAGCGGCGGGCTTGGTCAGTGACTCGCTCCTGGCGGGCCAGGACGTGGCTGAACATGAGCTGTCGTCCACCTTCGAGATCGGTGGTGTCACCGCTCACATAGGCCCGATACTCCTCGACCCCCACGGTGCCGCCGCTCACGAACGCCCGGATCGTCAGGTCCGATAGGCGCTTCCGCTCGGCCTCCAGTTCCCGGCGAGCTCGGGCCATGCGGACCTCGGCTTCGTCTGAGACCTCTTGGGCTTTGGTCTGGGCCAGACCGGCGTTGAAGGCCTGAACGTTGGCCGCCTCCAAGAACTGGGCGGCGTTGAGGCGGTCGACCGCGGCCTCGTCTCGTTCCTGTTCATGCACGTGCACGGCGTGGAACGGGTCATCGGGCGACGCCGGCGCCCGCGGGGCCCGCTCCAAGGTGTCGTCGAGGATCTCACGCTTCTCGGGGTCGGTCAGCTCGCTGCGCCGCTGGGCGAGCGCGGCGGGCGACCACGACAGCGCCGCCGCCGCGATTGCCACCACCAGCCCCACAGCCACCATGACGGTCAGCCTTCCGGGCGCGACAGCACCCCCGGGGAGGGCGCGGCGGCAACCGGCAGGGGTGCTCACAGAAGCTTCGGGAGTCATGGTCGGAGGGAGGACGATCGTACCGCTCACCGTTGGTCACCCCCGGTAGCCTCAGAACTTCGCCGACCGAGGAGATCCCGTGCCCGTCGATGCCGAGCCCCGCTCCCACCGGCTGCCAACCACAGTCACGCCCCGCCACTACGACCTCACGCTCGCGCCCGACCTGGTCGACGCCACGTTCTCGGGTACGGCGAGCATCGAGGTCGACGTTCACGAGCCGGTGGCCACAGTTCACCTCCACGCCCTGGATCTGGTGGTCACCCAAGCCCGCGTCGAGCAGGCAGGTCGGTCCTTGGCCGCCATCGTCCACCTAGACGAAACCACCGAACAAGCCGTTCTGTCGCTCGACACCGACTTGGATCTGGGACCTGCGGTGGTGCACCTCGAGTTCTCAGGAATCCTCAACGACAAGCTGGTTGGCTTCTATCGGTCCACCTTCACCGACCACGAGGGCAGATCCCGCACTCTGGCCTGCACCCAGTTCGAGTCCACCCATGCCCGGCGGGCCTTTCCCTGCTGGGACGAACCCGCGTTCAAAGCCACCTTTTCGATCACGTTGGAAGTGGCCGAC
The DNA here is from genome assembly GCA_016702505.1 of Microthrixaceae bacterium. Lineage (NCBI taxonomy): Bacteria > Bacillati > Actinomycetota > Acidimicrobiia > Acidimicrobiales > Microthrixaceae > Microthrixaceae bacterium. The sequence continues at coordinate 114,773 of JADJDU010000010.1, read as the reverse complement.
GATCTCTTGGTGCTGTCCAACGCAGCCGAGTGCTCCCGTCAATCCCTACCCTACGGGCGGATATCGGTGAGCTTCGCCCGCACCATCAAGATGTCGACCTACCTGGTGGCGTTCGTGGTCGGCCCCCTCGAGGTGGGGGCCACCGCAGAGGTGGACGGTGTCCCGCTTCGGGTGATCGCCCCGCCCGGGCGCGCTGCAATGACCGGGTTCGCCGCCGAGGTGGCGAGCTTCTCGCTGCGCTACCTGAGCGACTGGTACGGCATCGCCTACCCCGGCGACAAGGTCGATCTGATCGCCATTCCCGACTTCGCCTTCGGGGCGATGGAGAACCTGGGCTGCATCACCTTCAGGGAGACGGCACTGCTCGTCGACCCGGAGGCTGCCACCCAGGCCGAACAGCAGCGAGTGGCCGACGTCATCGCCCACGAACTCGCCCACATGTGGTTCGGTGACCTGGTCACGATGGACTGGTGGAACGGCATCTGGCTGAACGAGGCCTTCGCCACCTTTATGGAGGTCCTCACCGTCGATGCCTTCCGCCCCGAGTGGGAGCGCTGGGTCGATTTCGGGACGGCCCGGTCGATGGCCTTCGACACCGACTCACTCACCTCGACCCGTCCCATCGAATACGAGGTGGTCACCGCTGAGGACGCCGAGGCCATGTTCGACGTCCTCACCTACGAGAAGGGCGCATCGGTGGTCCGGATGCTCCAGCAATACCTGGGAGAGGACCGTTTCCAAGCCGGGATCCGCCACTACCTGCGCACCCACGCCTACGGGAACACCGACACAACCGATCTGTGGGATGCCATAGAGGAATCGTCCGGCGAACCGGTCCGGCAACTGATGGACTCCTGGATCTTCCAGGCCGGCCACCCGGTCGTCACCGTCGAGACCGACGGCTCGACGGTGTCCATGCACCGGGAGATGTTCTCGTTCCGGGCCGATCCGGCCAGCGGGGTACGGTCGCCCGCGGTCAGCAGCCACCAGGTACCGGTCCTGGTCCGCACTGCCACCGGAGCACAACACACCGTTCAGCGTGTCCTGCTCGACGACGAGGCCACCGTGGATCTCCCCGGTTCCCCCGATTGGATCGTCGCCAACCACGGTGGCCACGGCTTCTATCGGGTGGCACTGTCCGATCACGACCTCCACCGGGTGGTCGCCCACGCCGCCACATCTTTGTCACCCCTGGAGCGTTACGGGTTGGTAGAGGACGAGTGGGCCTTGCTCCTGTCGGGGCAGGGCTCGTTGGACCGGGTTCTCACCGTGGTCAGAGCACTGGCCGGGGACCCCGATCTGTCGGTGTGTCAGCGAGTGGTCGGCGTGCTGGGCTCGCTCGATCGACTGGTTCCATCCTCGGCCGCCAACGGTTACGCGTCGTTCTGTCGGGGCCTGATCTCGCCCGCCCTTGTGGCCAGCGGCCCCGAACCGGTGACCGGCGAGTCCGAACGGACCACCGCTCGGCGGGCGACGTTGTTCGATGCCTCGGCCCGGTTCGGGCGGGACCGGGCCCAGCTGGACCTGGCCCGGGAGCGGTTCGCCCTCCTGGGTTCGCCGAGCGGAGCACCCACGTTGGGTCCAGACCTGGCCGATGCCGTGGTGCGGGTGATGGCCTCCACCGCCAACCGAGACACATGGAACGAGCTGCGCCGCCGGGCCCAATCGTCGACCACCCCACAAGACCGTCTCCGTCACCAAGGGGCCCTGGCCGACAGCGCCGACCCTGACCTGGTTGTGGAACTGGCCGCTCTCACCTTGAGCGACGAGATCCGAACCCAAGATGGGCCGTTCATCCTGCGCCGGGCCTTGTCGAACCGCCACGCTCATCAACAGGTCTGGGCCTTCGTAGAGGACCGTTGGGACGAGATCGCGGCCCGCTTCCCATCCACCACCGTGCCCCGTCTGCTCGACGGCGTTCGTCCCGTCACCGACCGGGCGCTGGCGTCGCTGATCGCATCGTTCGTCGAAGACCACCCTCTCGGCCAGGGCGACAAGGTGGTCAGCCAGCACCTGGAGCGCATGTGGGTGACCGTGGCCCTGGCCGAGGCGATGGGCGGTCCGCTGGAGCAGCACTTCGGGTGAGACATCGCACCCACCTGGAGGTGTTCGCTATCGAGGACACCTCGGCACAACTGGTCTGGCGAGGACTGAGACCTGGCCTGCTCTCCATCGCCTCAACCCACGGGCCCACCATCTCATTCGAAGTCGATTTCGATGCCGGAGCGGGTGGGACCGTCATCCACGGCCTGCCCCCTGGTACCGATGTCCTGCTCCAGATCTCGGGGTCGGCATTGGGGACCAGCGCCGACCTGTCGCTTCGCACGCTGGACCGCCTCCCGGGCCAGGAGCTGAGCCGGATCGGCACGGTGAGCGATCTCCACCTAGGGGCGAGGTCCTTCGGACATCGGGGCACCATCGTCGAGGACCCGCTACCGCCGGTCCCCCATCCGCAACGATGCACGGCAGCCGCCATCGATGGCGCCACTCGGTGGGGTGCGCAGCTGGTGGTGGCCAAGGGCGACCTGACCCACAACGGCCAGGTGGACCAGTGGCGCCAGTACGCCGAGGTGGCGGCCACCAGTTCGGTACCGGTGGTCGCGGTCCCCGGAAACCACGATCGAGCTTTTCGGACCGGCTTGTCCCCCGAGGACGCCGCTGTGTCATTCGGGTTCCACCTGGCCAGCCCGCTCGAGGTCATCGACGGGGACGGGTATCGCCTGGTCCTGGTCGATTCGACGACCGGCGGCCACAACCACGGTGGCCTCGTCAACGTGGTTGACGACGCGCTCGATGCAGTGAGGTCCACCCCTGGCGGCTCGATCGCACTGATCTTCATGCACCACCAACTTCACCGCTATCCCCTCCAGGAGGTGTGGCCGGTTGGAGTGGGGCGGCGCGCATCGGTTCGGTTCTTGGAACGATTGGCCCGGACCGGAGTTCCTGCTGTCGTGTCCAGCGGCCACACCCACCGACACCGGCACTGGGACCGTCGAGGGGTGGTCGCCACCCAGGTCGGCTCCACCAAGGACTACCCCGGGGTGTGGGCGGGTTACGTCATCAGCGAAGGCGGTATGAGACAGGTGGTGCATCGTGTCACCGACCCGGACTGCATACGCTGGACCGAGACCACCCGCCGGGCCGCAGCCGGCGCCTGGCGCTGGATCGCACCCGGTTCGCTCGGCTCCCGTTGCTTCGACAAGACCTGGCCACCAGCGGTCTGAGGGAGATGCACCCCAGCCCATGAAACTCGAAGCATCTGCCAAGCCCGATGCCGTGGCGCCGCAAGGCCAAGCACCGGACCCTGGCCGCTCGGAGATCAGGGTGCTGGAAACATTGGGTCAAGCCGATCTTCCCGGCGCGGTGTCGTGGGCCGCCGCCTCCCGGCGGACTCGGTTCCGCCAGATCCTGCCCTTCGGGCTCCTCGGAATCCTGGCCGTGGCCATGGCCACGGTGCCCGACACCGATGTGAACCGGGCCCGCTGGTTGTGGGGGGCGACGGGCCTGCTGCTGCTGTCGGGCTTCCAGATCGTGTTGATGCCCTGGGAGCGGCTGTCGAGCATGTGGCGCCACCTGCCCGCCGTCACGTTCTGCCTCGGAGTGGTGATGCTCCGGGAGATCGACGCCGAGGGCACGACGGGCTTCGGGGTCCTCCTCCTTCTGCCCATCATCTGGCAGGCGGTGTACGGGCGTCGGATCGACATGGCGTTGGCCTTCGCTCAGATCCTTTTCGCCTTGGCGGTCCCGGTCATGGTGTTCGACGGATATCCAGTTCGCCAGGAGGTGCCTCGCACCATCCTCCTGCTGGCCGTGGCTGCCGCTCTGGGGGTGGTCTTGCGGAGCCTGATCGGGACCCTGAGATCCCATGACCAGACCATGCAGACCGTGGTGGCCGTGTCGCGGCTCCTGAACCGGACCGATGACCCCCTCGGGGTGCTGGGCGCCGGGATTCGTGAACTGACCGCTGCCGATTCGGTGCTGCTGACCCTGTCCACCCCATCGGGCCAGGCGACGTCGGGTCCGATGGTGGTGGTCGAGCCGGGAAGATCACCGGATTCTTCTATGGTCGAGCATCGTCTCGAGGCCACCACCTCTCAGATCGACCCGACCGCTCTCGAAGGGGAGGCCGTGTTCGAACGCCGGCCCACCACAGATGACGCCGACAACGGCCCAGCCGGTGCGGAACGAGGCACGCTGGACCTGAACTGGCCTCCCCAACTGGCGGCCCGGCTCCTCGTACCGATCGGTCCGTTCCACCAGCCGGTCGGTGTAGCCGAGGCCAGGTGGCTACAGCCGCCGAGGCGACCCTCTACGTTCGTTCGAAGCGCCATCGGCCTGTTGGGCGTCGATGCGAGCCGAGCGCTCGACCGGCTCGATCGCATGGAGGTTCTCGACGACCAGGCCCACCGCGACGGCCTCACCGCGCTCCCCAATCGTCGGGCCTGGGATGAGCTGATCGAGCACGAGATCAACCTGGCCCGTCGCAGTGGGCATCCCCTCTCGGTCGCGGTAATGGATCTCGATCGCTTCAAGCTCTACAACGACGAGTTCGGACATCTGGCCGGTGACGACCTTCTGCGCGACGCGGCCGCGGCCTGGTCACATGCGTTGCGGAGCCCAGACGTGTTGGCCCGCTGGGGTGGTGAGGAGTTCGTGGTGGCGCTACCCAACACCGAGATGGACGAGGCCCTCCGGGCAATCGAACGTCTTCAGAAGGCCACGCCCGGCGAGCAGACATTCTCGGCCGGGGTGGCCGTGCTCACCGCCACCGACACCGCCGACACAGTGGTCGCCGCCGCAGACGCGGCCATGTACCAGGCCAAGGGGTCGGGCCGGAACCGGGTGCTGGCGGCCAAGCGAGACCGCGAGTCACCCATCGTCTGAGCGGACAAGTTGGCGGACAGCCGGACGGAGGGGGCGGCCTCAGCCGACCGCCAACCACCCGACCAGACCGGCTTGGGCGGCGTGGTAGGTGATCATCACCGCCACCGGACCGAAGCGACGTGGCTCGAGGAAACGGTTCCAGGCCAGGGTGGCATCTGAGGCGTAGAACAGCAGGGCCCCGCCGATCGCCCATGGCGACGATGTTCCGAAGGCGCTGATCACCATGGCCGATATCACCGAGATGTAGGCAACCACCGGGGCCACCATCTCCCTCTTGGTTTCTGCCACCGCTCTCACCAGTCGACGGGCGACGGCTAGGACCGCAACCCCGACCAGCACCACGCCCAGGGCGATGCCCGCCCAGGAATCGAACTGGGACTGCATGGCCACCACGTAGGTCACGTGCCCCAGCAGGAACGATGCGAGCCCGGCCACGAACCACCGCTCGGCACCGAGCAAGAAGACATCACCGGCAAGGGAGAGCACCAGCCCGGCCACCATCCACCGCCGCACACCTTCGTCGAATGGTTCGAGCAGAAGCGCAACCGCAATGAGCAAGGCCAAGGCACCGGGCTTGGTGAACCGTCGCAATGGCCGGCGGTCGGTCCAGACCGCCCACCAATCAGCGATGGCCGATATCGCGGCCACGCCAGCGCAGATCCAGGCCATGGACGTCACGACGTCAACCTGGCTTGGGTTCTTGGGCGGTGACGTCGTCCCAGTCGACCTGCTCGGCGATCTGTCGCCGGCACCTCACCACCTGAGCTGGCATGTTCATGCCGAGCACCCCCACCAATCGGCCGGCCCGGCCGTACACGACGCAGAACCGGTTTTCCTCCAACGAGCCGGCCACCAGCACCTGCTCGTCGTCGGGATGCGCCCGACCGGCGAACTGGATCTTGCGGTCGTACTGGTCGCTCCAGAACCAAGGTACGGGTGAGAAGTCGAGGGCCGATGCATCATCGGAGAGAAGGCGCTTCGCAGCGTGGCTGCCCATTTCGAGGGCATGCTCCCAGTGCTCCACCAGCATTACCTCGTCGAACAGCGGGTTGTACCAGCGGGCGATGTCTCCTGCCGCCACCACTCCGGGGCCGGCCAGGGTCGTGGAGTCACACACGATGCCGTTGTCGATGGATAGGCCGCTGCCTTCCAACCATTGGGTTCGGGGGGTTACCCCGATTCCGACCACTACCACGTCGGCGTCGATGGTCTCGCCGTCGGATAGGTCGACTCGAACCGCATCCGACGGGCCACTCTGGCGCTGCTCCACCGTCGACACCCCGACCCCGACCCGAACATCTACCCCGTGGGACCGATGTAGGTCGGCTACCACGGCCCCCAGCGGCTCACCCAGAACGCGGGCCAGGGGTTGAGGAAGTGGTTCTACGAGGGTCACCTCGATTCCAAGGGTCCGACACGAGGCCGCGACCTCCAAGCCGATGAACCCTCCGCCGACCACGGCCACCCGGCGGGCCTCGCTTCTCAGGAGGTGGCAAAGGGTCCGTGCGTCGTCGAGCGTGCGCAGAGTGCGGACCCGACTCATGCCCGTTGTCCCCGGGAGCTCGCGAGCGCTGCAACCGGTGGCGATGACCAAGCCGTCGTAGCCCATCGTCCTTCCGTCGGCCAGGTCCAGTTCCTGGTCGTGCACACGGAGCGCCGTTGCTGCCACGCCCAGTTCGAGGGTGGCGTCGAGTCCGTTGCTGACCGCTCGAAGGCCGATCTCGGGCTCGGTCTCCGCCGTGAGCATCTCCTTGGACAGGGGTGGCCGGTCATAAGGGGTGTGAGCTTCGTCGCCGACGACCACCAGGTCGCCGGAAAACCCCATGGTCCTGAGGGTCTCGGCGGCTCTGATACCAGCAAGCGATGCACCAACCACCACCACCCGGCCGACATCGGGGCGACCTGCGCTGGGTTGCATTCCCGGCCCTGGGTTGTCGGGCATTCAGCCCTCGATGCTGATGGCCTGCTTGGGGCAGCGGGCGACCGCAAGCTCCATAGCCTCACGCCTCGACTCGTCGGGCTCTTCTTGGAGCACGTAGAGGAGGTCGTCGTCTCGAACCTCGAACACGTCGGGTGCGATTCCCATGCACACCGCATTGCTCTCGCACAGGTCGTAGTCGACCACAATTCGCATAGCTGCCTCCTCGGGTGAACTCCGAGCCAGACTAGAACACGTTCCAGTGCGGTGGTGACAGATCCTCCTAGCCGTTCGGTGCGCCGAGACCGGCGCGCTACGCTGAGCCGTCCCCAATGGGGGTGTAGCTCAGTTGGTAGAGCGCCTCGGTCGCATCGAGGAGGCCAGGGGTTCGATTCCCCTCACCTCCACCACCCCATAACGGGTCTTATCGCTCAAGTTCCGGCTCGATCATGTCGAAACCTTGAGCATGGCAGCAGCACCCCTCACCAAAACTCTCCGCCGGGGAGCCACCGGCGCCGCCACCGTGGGCGTAGCCCTCGTCTTGAGCGGTTGCCTCACCACCGGCCAGTCCCAGGTACAGAGCGAGCTGAACGCCGACCGCACCGCCAACGGTCGGGTGGCGCTCGGCATCCACGCCCAAGCGCAGGCCAAGGCCCAGGCGTGGGCCGAGAAGATCGCCCGCGACGGCAAGCTCTCACACTCCAACCTCGCCGACGGCATCACCGCCCGGTGGTGCGGCCTGGGCGAGAACGTGGGCTACGGCGGCACCGTGGCCCAGATCGAGGACGCCTACATGGCATCCCCCGGCCACCGCGGCAACATCTTGAACACCACCTGGAACGGCGTGGGCGTCGGGTACGCCACCGGCAAGGTGAACGGCCAGACCGTCATCTTCACCGTCCACTCCTTCATCCAGACCTGCTAGAAGCCTCAGAACCAACACCCACGGAAAGGCCCGGGTTCCCACCACCCGGGCCTTTCCGCGTGAACGGACAAAAGGGCAGGCGAGCAAACACGCGAGCCGCCCCATGAGCACGAAGTGGTTAGAGCCGAGGCAAGGCCGGCTCCCTGGGCGGCCCCTTATGGCGTTCGACCAGCGAGCCGGAGACCGAACTCCGCTGGGAGGCTCTGCCTTTCGGCGGATCCAGGCTCAGTTGGCGGAACGGCGCAGCGCCAGTACCGGCTGAGGAGCGGGGACTGCAACCCGCAGGGGCCGCACCTTCACCGCCCGCTCCATGGAGCGCAGGTGGATCTGGCGCAAGGCGTAGACGTAGACGCCACACAGACCGGCGGTGAGCACGAACAAGAAGGTGAAGAACCCACCAAACGCCACCGCCAGCAGCAGGGTGAACGCCGACCCACCCAACAGGCCCATCAGCACATCCCGCCGGCGCCGACGGGCGTCGAGCGGGGCAACGGGCGACCGGGGTACGGCGTAGGTCGGGACGGCGCTGAGTCGGCTCCCGGGCGTGGCCCGCTCCAAGGTGGAGAGCTGAGCCCGGAACATCGTGACCGAACTACCGGGTCGACCCTCCCGCCGAGACTTGAGGATCGGCGGAACCAGAACCGCCGCCCACACACCTGCCAGGATCACAAGGAAGAGCATCGTCACGCTCCGGGCCTGCCTTCGTCTTGTTTGGGACCGTAGTCCGGGCCTACTTCCACGGGGTGGATGGTGGCCGAGGCGGATTTCAGAAGGGAAAGCAGCCCTGCCCTAGGACCCCTGGGCCCCATGACGGGAGTGCTGCGGTTGTTACGAATGTACTACGAAACCCGCGCGTACTGCCAGGGGCAGTGACCAGCGTCTCACCGCTCGATCTCAATCCACCACGGCCACCGAAGGCACCACGGGATCCTAAGCTAAGGAGGCGAGCCGATAGCGAGCCGACCCATAAGCACGGCATGGTTAAACCGAGGCGGAGCCTCGGTCTGATCAACCTGGTTGCGACGACGACTAGACCTTTCCGCTAGGACCCTAAGCTCACAGCATGCCCGAACGCCTCACCCACCTCGATCCGCTGGGCCGGGCCCGGATGGTCGACGTGACGCCCAAGGATCCATCCCATCGTCGGGCCGTGGCCCGGGGCCGGGTCCACATGCAGCCCGAGACCACCGCGCTGGTAGCGCGCGGCGCGGTCGGCAAGGGTGACGTGCTCAACGTCGCCCGCGTGGCCGGCATACAGGCCGCCAAGCGTACGGCCGACCTGATCCCGCTGTGCCACCCGCTATTGGTGGGCGCCGTGCTGGTCAACTTCCACATCGATGACTCCTTCATAGAGATCGAGGCCCACGTCGACACCGTCGATCGCACCGGCGTGGAGATGGAAGCCCTAACCGCGGTGACGGTCGCCGCCCTCACCATCTACGACATGTGCAAGTCGGCCGACCGGTCCATGACCATCGGCGAGGTGGCGCTCTGGGAGAAGACGGGGGGACGCTCGGGCACCTTCCGCCGGGTGTCCAGTGATCCCGAGTTGGACCTGGGGCTGTAGGCCGGTTCCCATGTCTGCCGTCGTCGACACCGAGATCGTCGACCTGGTGGATGGCTTCGCGCGGGTCCACCGTGACCTGCGGATCTCGGTGACCGACCGCTGCAACTTCCGCTGCACCTATTGCATGCCCGCCGACGGGTTGGCGTGGCAACCATCTGAGTCGATCCTCACCGCAGCCGAACTGGCACGAATCGCCCGCCGGTTCGTGCATCGCTACGGCTTCACCGCCATCCGCCTCACCGGTGGTGAGCCAACGGTTAGGGCAGACCTCCCCGAACTGGTTTCCGACCTGGCCCGACTTCGGGTGGATCTGTCTCTCACCACCAACGGCTCACGCCTGACCACGCTGGCTCCGGTCCTGGCCGAGGCCGGCCTCCGACGGGTGAACGTATCGCTGGACTCGCTCCGCTCCGATCGCTTCCACGCCGTCACCCGCCGCGACTCCCTGGATCGGGTGGTGTCCGGCATACGCTCAGCGGTGGCCTCGGGCCTTCACCCCGTGAAGGTGAACGTGGTGGTCACCCGCGGCGTGAACGACGACGAGATCATCGACTTCGCCCGGTTCGGGCGAGATGAAGGGGTGATCATCCGCTTCATCGAGTTCATGCCCCTCGATGCCGACCATCGATGGTCCCCCGACGCAGTGGTGGCCACCAGCGAGATCGTCGACACCATCCACCGAGTGTTCCCCCTCGAGAGTTGCGAGCGCGGCCACAGCCCCGCTCGCATCCTCCGCTATGCCGATGGCCAGGGCGAGATCGGCGTGATCGGAAGCGTCACCGAACCGTTCTGCGCCAGTTGTGACCGGGTTCGACTCACCGCCGACGGCCAACTCCGATCCTGCCTCTTCGCCACCACCGAGACAGATCTGCGGGCCATCGTGCGCGACCCGAGTCTGGCGCTCGGTGTCGACGGAGTGGACACCGACGGCACCGGCATGGACTCGGCCCTGGACCGCGCCATAGAGGCCACCGTGGCCACCAAGTGGGCGGGTCATGGCATCTCGGCTGTGGACTTCACTCGGCCGACCCGCTCCATGTCCCAAATCGGGGGCTAGGGGCGAGGTGCTTCAGGGCCCGAAAGGGTCCCGGAGCAGCACGGCGTCCACGACCGCACCTTCGGCCGCCTCGGCATCGATCATGAGCAGTGCGTTGGCCTCTGCCGACGCCGCCAATTGATGCGAGCCTTGTCGCGCCACTGGAACAGCCTCGAAACCAGACCCGGTCCACGTCACGGTGGCCCGGACGAAGGCCTTGCGCCCATCGGAGCGATTTCCGATCGGGTGTGACACCCTCACCGGCACCCGAGGCAGATCGAGGTCCGGTCGACCGGCCAGGGCCCGGAGCCCCGGTACCCCCAGCAGGGCCAAGGAGACCAACGACGACACCGGATTGCCGGGCAGACCGAACACCGGTGTGCCTTCCAGCAGACCGAAGGCGAAGGGCTTTGCTGGCCGGATGGCCACCTGCATCCAGGCCATGTCGGCCAGTTCGGCCAGGACGACCTTGACCAGATCCACGTCGCCCATGCTCACGCCGCCGGTGGTTATCACGGCGTCGTGGGTGCGGGCCGCATCCAGCAGTGCCGCTCGGATCGCGTCGGTGTCATCGGCAACGGTTCCGGCATCGACGGCATCGAAGCCGAACCCAGTGGCGGCGGCCACCAGGGTCGGGCGATTGGTCTCCCGGATCTGCCCGGGCGCCAAGGGACCGTCGTGGTCGACGAGTTCGTCGCCGGTCGACATCACCGCAACCCTTGGTCTCGGCACCACCATGGGGTTTCGACGACCGAGCGCGGCCAACACCCCGAGGTGTGCTGCACTCAACACGGTTCCCCCGGCCAGTACCTCCTGTCCCGCTTCGATGTCGTCCCCGGCCGGGCGGACGTGGCGACCGGGTACCGCAGACTCGAACAACAGGACCGAGCCGGGATCATCGGTCCGAGAACGTTCCACCACCACCACGGCATCGGCCCCATCGGGCATGGGAGCGCCGGTCATTATCTTGGCCGCCTCCCCAGGCCCGACTCGGCGGTCTCCGGGCTGGCCCGCCAGCACCGTACCCACCACGTTCAGGCGCACCGGTGTGGTCTCCGACGCAGAGGCCACATCATCGGACCTGACCGCGTAACCGTCCATGGCCGAGTTGGCGAACGGAGGGACCGGCTCAGGAGCCACCTCGGGACCAGCCAACACGCAACCGAGGGCCTCATCCAGCGGGACCATCCGTGGCGCCAAGGACTGGCAACGCTCGACCACGTGGGCCCGGGCCTCATCGAATGGGATCAACGTCTGGGTATCCGATCTGTTCAGACCAGGCCCTTGCGACGACACAGGTCCGCGAGGAAGGCGCCGAAGTCGGGGCCGAGATCGTCTCGGCTGAGCGCCAACTCCACGATGGTCTCCAGGTATGCCGGCACCGTTCCGGTGTCGTGGCGTCCGCCCTGGAAGGTGACGCCGTAGACGGCCTGGTCGGCGATGAGCATGGCGATGGCGTCGGTGAGTTGGATCTCTCCACCTACCCCAGGGGTCACCAGCTCGATCTTGTCGAAGATCTCCGGCGTGAAGATGTAGCGCCCCATGACCGCCAGGTTGGAGGGGGCCGAAGCGGGCTCGGGCTTCTCCACCAGGTCGAGGATCTGCACGAGGTTGTCCGAGATCCGCTCGGGCTTGACGCTGCCGTAGCGGCGGATCTCCTCGTTGGGTACTTCTTGGAGGGCGAGCACCGACCGCCCGTACTGGTCGTGGATCCGCATCATGTCGGGGAGCAGCGTCGAGGTGGTGTCCATGAACTCGTCGCCCAGCAGGACCACAAACGGGTTGTCTCCGACATGCTTGCGAGCCACCGACACGGCATGGCCTAGGCCGAGAGGAGAAGACTGGCGGACGAAGTGGATGTCGGCGATGGACGCCAGGTCGACGATTGCGTCGCGCTGATCGAACTTTCCCGATTCGGCGAGGTGGTGCTCCAGTTCGAACTGGCGGTCGAAATGGTCCTCTATCGAACGCTTGGACCGACTGGTGATGATCAGGATGTCATCTATGCCAGCCGCCACCGCTTCCTCGACCACGTACTGGATGGCGGGCTTGTCCACCACGGGCAGCATCTCTTTGGGCTGGGCCTTGGTGGCGGGCAGGAAGCGCGTGCCCAGGCCGGCCGCAGTGATCACGGCCTTGCGGACTGTCGAGGAAGGTGCGGTCACGACCGTCAAGTCTCGCGCAGGTAACGGGCCAACACGACCGTCTTCGGCCTGTCCGACCGACCTGGGACTTCGGGCGTGTCCACCCCTACACTGGCAGTCGCGTTCTGAGACTGCTAACGACTCGGACACACAGGTGACCCACCGCTTCCCTTGAGGACCCATGCCGACCTACGAGTACCGCTGCAAGGCCTGCGACCACGAGTTCGAGGTCGTGCAGTCCTTCTCCGACGATGCCCTTACCACCTGCCCCGAGTGCGAAGGACCGCTGAAGAAGGTCTTCGGGAACGTGGGGATCACCTTCAAGGGTTCTGGCTTCTACAAGACCGACTCCAGGTCAGCAGGCTCCTTCGGCTCGACCCGTGACGCCGACCGCTCCGACACCGGATCCAGTTCCAAGTCGTCATCGACCAAGTCCTCGACCAGCGACACCAGTGGAAGCGCACCAACTTCGAGCGGGTCGAATGGATCGACGACCAGCTCGGGAACGACATCGGCGGCGTCGTCGTCGGGGTCCAGCTCCAGCTCCTGACCAGTTTCCGCTCACGATCCGAGCGATTCCACCACGGGCGGTGGTGCCAACGGTGAGGGTGGAGATGCCGGTGTAACCTCCGCGGCCTGCCCTACGCGAGAACGGCCCTTGGAGTAGTTGATGTTCACGTTCCTGCACGCAGCTGACCTGCACTTGGACTCACCGGTGTCGGGAGTCACGGCTCGGAACCTCCCGGCCGGTGCAGCCGAGACTTTGCGCGATGCCTCGATCCTGGCATGGGATGGCTTGGTCGACACTGCCATCGCCCACGGCGTCGACTTCGTGATCCTGGCCGGTGGCCTCTACGCCGGTCCCGAACTCGGCCTTCGAGCGCAACTCTGTCTGCGTGAGGGGCTGAGTCGACTGCACGCGGCCGGCATTCGCTCATTCGTGGTTCTCGGCCACGACGACGCCGCTCCGCCCGGCTGGACGGCCATCGACGGCTGGCCCGAGGGCACCCACGTGTTCGGTGGATCCCCTCCGAGCGGTCAGCCGGTGGAGTCGGTCACCTTCGAAGCCGGCGGTGAGACCGTCACCGTCCACGGGGTCAGCAACCCGGCTCGGAACCTGCCCGACGACATCGTGTCGAGGTTCCCGGCCCAGCCCGGCAAGGGATTCCACATAGGCGTCCTACATGCCGGACACGGCGCCGGGCGTCTGCCCCTCACCGAACTGGCCAGCCGCAGCCTCGGCTATTGGGCCATCGGCGGAGCCCACACCCCCACCGTCCACTCCCGCGAACCGTGGATCACCGAACCGGGCACCATTCAAGGCCGCAACGTCGATCCAACCGATCGGGGCGGACCCGGCGGCCTGCTGGTCACCGTCGACGGCGGGCGGGTCGCCGAACCTCAACCGCTCACCGTCGACCTTGTGCGGTTCACCACCGTCTCGGTCGACATCAGCGCCCTACACACCATCACCGAGCTCATCGACCGCTGCCAAGCCGCCATCGACCCCGGCCACCACGACGGTCGATCGGTGGTGGCCAGCCTGGTGGTCAACGGGAGCGGGCCTCTCCACGACGAGTTGGTCGATCCCGACAAGGCCGCCAAGGTCACCAAGGTCCTCAACGCTGGCGCTGCCTCTAGCCCCTTCGTCTGGGTCGACAACATCGACTGGCGGACTCGACCGGTGATGGATCTGGAAGAGGTCCGCCAAGGCACCGACTTCCTCAGCGACCTCCTGGCCACTGTCGACCATTCACCGGGTGCCGACGAATGGCGAACTGGTCTACCCACCCTCCCCGCCGATGTGGCCCGGTACCTCACCGAACCCATCGACCTGACCGACGGCGAGATCACCGCCCGGGCCCTCGACCTGGCCCTCAACGAGTTTGCCGGAGGGCAGGCATGAGAATCACCGGCTGGTCCATCGACGGCTTCGGCCAGTTCCACAAGGCCGAGGTCACCGATCTGCCCCCAGGCCTCATCGTCGTTCATGGCCCAAACGAGTCCGGCAAGACCACGCTCATGGACTTCGTCACCGGGATGTTGTTCGGCTTCCCGGACCGCCGCAGTACCAAGCGACGCCACGAGCCGGTCAACGGCGGCACCATGGGCGGACGGCTGTTCGTGCTCGACCAGGCCGGCATTGCCGTCACCATCGAGCGGGGAGCATCGCGCAAGTCGCTCCAGGTTCGAGACGACCATGGCGAACGGAGCGCCACCGCATTGGCCGACCTCCTCGGTCACGTCACCCCCGAGCTGTTCGACAACGTGTTCGGCGTCGACCTCGATGCCCTCCAGGGCCTGCGCAGCCTCGACGAGGACGCCGTTCGTGAGCGGATCTTCTCGGCCGGAGTGGTGGGTGCGGGTCGGTCGGCCGAACTGGCCCTGGCCGCCATCGAGGCCCGTCGTGACGAGCTGTTCAAGCCTCGCGGCCGCGGCGACACCTACCAGCTGCGCGTGTTGCGCACCGAGCTGGCCGATGCCACCGAGGAGCTGAGGACGGCTCAGCAGGTGGCAGCCGGAATCACCGCCCAACGACGCGAACTCGACGAACAACGAGATCAGGTCGCCCAGCATCGGACCCACGGACGGGCCCTCCAGCGCCGCCTGGAGTTGATCCATGCCGTGGACGACATCTGGCCCTCGTGGTCGGCAGCCCTCGAGGCCAAGGCCAAGCTCGCACAGGATGACCTCACACCGGTCCCCGATCTAGCCGAGGACTACGAGACCAGGCTGTCGGAGGCCCGCCACCTCGTCGAGAGCCAAGCCGGGGCCACCCGAGATGCCGAGTCCGAGGTGATCAAGGCCGAGGAGCAACTCGGAGTCCTCACCGTCGACACCACTGCGCTCGAACACGCCGATGCCGTCGGTCGACTCGACCAGCAGCGGGGCACCGAGCTAGCCCGTCGCAAACGCCTCATCGAACTGGATGGCCATCTCGCCCACTACCGCGCCGAGTTGGATCAGCAGTTGGCCAGGCTGGGCCCTGAATGCGATGACGCCTGGCTGACAGCCCGCCCCCAGTCCATCGAGTCCGAGGCCGAGATGCGCCGCATCGGTGGCGAGGTGCAGCGAGCCCGCACCGCCCTGGATCGAGCCATTCAGACGTCTCGCGAACGCGACCGTGCCCTCAACCTCACTACCGACCGCTTGAACAAGGCCAAGGAGGAGCGGGCCGCGGCCGGCGACCCCGAAGCGGCCCGACGACGGGTCCAAGAGGTCGCTGCCCTCTACGACCTGGTGGCCAAGCTCGAACAGACCGAGCGAGACGAACAAACCCAGCGCATTGCCCTCGACGCCGCCAACCGCACCGCCGGCAGCGGTCTCCCGTCCTGGCTGGTGCCCGCAGTGGGTGGGTTGGCGCTCCTGGCCATCCTGGCTGGTGCCGGTGGCATGGCCACCGGCGCTGCCGCCATCGGGGCCGGATCGCTCGTTGTCGGCGTCGGCCTGGCCGCAGTCGCTGTGATGCTGGCCCGCCATCGCCCCGCGGCCATCGACCCTGACACCGGCACCCCAGCCGATCTGCCCGCGTCCAAAGATGTGGCCCGCCTTGCCGAAGAGGTGGCGAATCGAGCCCATGCCCTCGGTGTAGGGGCCCGACCGTCCACCGTGGAGCTCATGAACCTGCGCCAGGAAGCAGCCGAGGCCCACGCCGCCGCGGCCGGCGCCCTCCAAACCCACCAAGAGGCGCTACAGACCGAGACCGACCACGAGGCCTACTCCTCAGACATCCGTACCGTCGACCGCCAGTCGGTGGGAGATGCCGACACCGAACTGACGCAAGCCATCGAAGCCTGGGACGGGTGGCTCAGCGAGCACGACCTTCCCGCTGGACTCGACCCCGATGGCGTGGGCGAGTTCTTGGCCCTGCTCAACCTGGCCCGTCAGACCCAGCACTCGCTCGCCACCTACGGCACCGACCGGGCCAATGAAATGGCCGAGAGCCAGGCGTTCGCCGACGCGGTGATGGACCTGGCCACCAAGCTCGACGAGTCCGACGACGACGTGATCCGGCTTCTCGACCGCCTGGTAGCTCGGGCCGGGGCCGCCCGCGACGTTGAGCGAGATCGGGAACGGCTGGCCGAACAGTTGGCGGGGGCCCGCAAGATGCATGCGGCCCGGGCCGCCGACACGGCTTCGGCCTCGACGGCGCTGGACGCGGTGGTAGCCGAATCAGGCGCCGACGATGTGGCCGGAGCCGAGGACGTGGTTCGGCGGATCAAGGAGCGCAGGCACCTCCAGGCCGTCATCGATGACGCCGAGAAGGCGCTCGACCTCCGAAGCGGCAACCGTCGCGATGAATCGCTGGAGCTCCTCGGCACCGGAGACCCACTGGGATGGCAAGCCGAAGGTCTCGAGGTCGAACAACAGATCCTGGCCGCCGAGGCCAGCCACCAGGAGGCGGCCGCCGAGCTGACCCGGGCCGAGGACGCCCTGGCCGCCACCCTCACCTCCTCTGATGTTCCCCAGCTCCAGTTCCGGGTTTCGTCGTTGCAGGCCCAGCTCCAACAGGCGGCACGGCAGTGGGCCGTACTCTCCAGCTCCCACCGCATCATCGAGGCCACCCGCGAGCGCTACAAGCGTGAGCGCCAGCCCATGGTGGTCAAGCGGGCGGCCACACTGTTCGGCGAGATCACAGACGGGCGCTACGACCGGCTCGTGGTAGACGGATCCACCATCTTCGTGGTCGACACCGCCGGCCGTCAGGTAGATGCTGCATCGCTGAGCCGGGGCACCGTGGAACAGCTCTACCTGAGCCTCCGCTTCGCGCTGGCCGAACAACTGGCCACCACATCTCCCCTGCCGCTGCTGCTCGACGACATCTTGGTCAACAGCGACCCGGGCCGTGGGCCCCGCATGTCAAGGGCCATCGGCCATGTGGCCGAACGTCAGCAGGTGTTCATGTTCACCTGCCATCCGTGGGTGGTCGAGATGCTCACCAACGAGGTGGAGGCCCACGTCATCGACCTGCCCAGCTCCCGCGCCTCGGCCTAATCCCGAATCCACCGAAGGGCAGAGCCTTAGGGTCCTAGCGGATAGGTCCAGTCGTCGTCGCGACCAGGTTGATCAGACCGAGGTTCCGCCTCGGTTTAACCATGCCGTGCCTATGGATCCACCACCGAAAGGCACAGCCTTCCGGCGGAGTTCGGTAGCCGGCCTGACGGCCGACGTCTTCGCTGCTGCGACCGGCAAAGCCGATCTCCGCAGGTCAGGGGCTCCGCCACAAAGGGCTCTGCCCCCGAACCCCCGCCCAGTCCTGTGACTTCAGCTCGTCAGACAGCCGAGCACTAACGGTGGCCGCCCAGAGAACCCGTTTCGCCTGGGTGACCATGGAGAATCGAGCACAACCCAAGATCGATCGGTGGATCGAGGCTAAGGAGCCGAGCGTTTCAGCCCGGAGGCGGTCGGGTATCTGGTCGCCCGATGGGGTTCATCCGTTCGTCCATACCCAAGAGCACCTTGCCGTGGCACCGGCGGCTGCGCAGCGACCGACGGTCCGCCTGGCGGTGGGCGGTCACCGTCGCCTTGGCCGTCCTGGCCGCTGGAACGGTTCGAGTCGCGGTAGCCGACACCGAGGCGGCTCGGCGCCACTGGGGTGACACCGTGCCCGTACTGGTGACCTCATCTGCGGTCGAGGCCGGTGCCTCGATCACCAGCCAAACATCGATCCGACGGCTACCTCTCGGCGCCGTCCCGGAGGGCGCCCTGGTGACGCTACCCCCCGAGGCCCGAGCCCGGGTCGACCTGCCGGCATCCACCGTGCTGACCCCCGAGCTGCTCACCCACCCAGACGCAGACCTGATCGACAGGGCCGTGGTGGGCATTGCTCGCTCGGACTCAACCCCTCGACTCGACTCTGGCGATGTGGTGGAGGTTTGGGATGCCGGGATCGCCCGGCCCGAGGCGGCGACCCTGAACGCGGTTGTGACCGCCGTGACCGGTTCGGGGGTCGAGATCGCTGTCCCCCGTTCTGATCTAGACGAGGTGGTCGGTGCCGTCGCGGTGGGAACGGTGGTGCTGGTGGTGGTTCCAGGACCCTGATCGGGCCTCGGGTCGCCATCTCAGCGAGGTTCGATCTGCCCGCCCACCAGCAAGGCGATCAGGACTAGGCCCAGACCTACCCGGTAGATCACGAACACCAGGGTGCTGTGCGACGTCAGGTACTTGAGCAGCCATGCGATGGCGGCGTAGCCGACCACGAACGACACGCCGGTGGCGACCACTGTCGGCACCAGGCCCGGTCCATCGCCCGCTCCGATGTCTTTGAGCTGGAACAGGCCCGACAGGACCACCGCGGGGATCGACAGCAGGAACGAGAATCGGGCCGCCGCTTCACGGGAGTAGCCGAGGAACAGACCCGCGGTGATGGTGGATCCCGAGCGCGACACGCCCGGCACCAACGCCAGGCTCTGGGCCAGACCGATGGCGACTCCATCTCGGGGCGTGAGGTCTGAGATCTCCCTGGTTCGGCGGCCTACGCGTTCGGCTATCAAGAGAACCAGACCCATCACGATGAGGGTGGTGGCGATCAGGCGCAGGTCCCGGGCGCCCGTCTCTATCTGGTCCTTGAACGCCAAACCCAAGAGGCCGATGGGGACGGTGGCCACGATCAGGTACCAGCCCAAGCGGGCATCCAGATCTCCCCGGCGGGTGGGGTTGCGCAACGAGGCCAGCCAGGCACCGGCGATCCTCCACAGGTCACCCCAGAAGTAGATGACCACTGCCGCCATGGTGCCGAGCTGGATGACGGCGGTGAACGCGGCGCCCGGGTCTTCCCAACCGAACAGGGCCGGAACGATCCGCAGGTGTCCGCTGGAGGAGACCGGGAGGAATTCGGTCAGGCCCTGCACCAGTCCGAGGATGATCGCTTCGATGGTGGACACGGCAGATCACCGTACGCGCCAGGCCTGGCCCAACCGTGTACGGAGCTCCGAGATCGTCTCCGAAAACTTTTCTCGAAAAGTCCTAAGAGGTGTCGGCGTGGCCGGTCAGGACATCCGTAACCCACCAACCCCAGTCCCAGGAGGACACCCGCCATGAACACCACCACCAACTCCGCCGCCACCAACCGTCGCAGCCGCCGCCGGACTGCCGGGCGTCTTGCCCTCTTGGTGGCCCTGCCACTCGCGGCTGGCGCTGGCCTGGTGCAGCCCGCCTCGGCTCTCCCGGTCATCCCGATCGATCCCGAGATCGTGCTTCCCCCGATCGACCCCTGCGTGATCAAGGACTGCACTCCTCCAGTCATCGAGATCCCCGATGACATCGTCATCCCCGAGATTCCCCCGATCGACCCCTGCCCGTTCATCGACTGCGACCCGCCGGTGCTGGAGGAGCCCCCGCTCGATCCCGACACCCCCGACACCCCCGACACCCCCGACACCCCCGACACCCCCGACACCCCCGACACCCCCCGACACCCCGGACACCCCGGACACCCCGGACACCCCGGACACCCCGGACACCCCGGACCAGCCCGAGGTTCGACCCACCGTTCCCCAGTCCACGGTGGACTCCGCGGTGATGGCTCGTCCCACCTTCACCGGCTGATCCCACCCCACCTCCAAGGTCCTCGGTGCCGGCGGGCAGGAGCCGGCACCGTGGCGGGCCGACCGGCGGGAGTCTTCGGACTCCCGCCGGCTTCGGCGTTTTGGCGTTTTGGAGCGCCCCGATCGACGCCGCCGCAGAAAACCTGGCCGAAATCCCTAAGGGATGTTCCAGCCGACGGTCAGGACCACCAGCAACCACCCACCGACCCGAAAGGGACCTGCCATGAACACCAACCGCCGTCTCCGTTCCTCCGCCCTTGCCACCCTGGCCCTCACCGCTGGGCTGTTGGGCTCGGCCTGCTCATCCAACGGCGGAGGGCCCGAGGCCATCGAGCGCCCCCGATCCACCACCAGCCAATCCGTCACCACCGCCGACGTCTCCAACAACAGCGGCGATGACACCTCCACCACCGCCACCACCGCTCCGGTGATGGCGGAGGAGGCCTACGTGATCCGCTCCGACCACGATCTGGTCGTCCACGAGCAACCCGATGCCGGATCGCCGAGCCGGACGATGTCGGCAACCAACGAGTTCGGAAGCGCCCTGGCTCTGCTGGTCACCGACCAGAGCGAGGGCTGGGTCCAGGTCCTGGTTCCCGGGCGACCGACCGGGACCAAGGCGTGGTTGTCCGCCGACCAGAACCCCCAGTTCGAGTTGCGCTCGGTGACGACCCGGATCGAAGTCGACCTCGCCGCCCGGACCCTCACCCTGGTCGACCGGGGCCAGGTGGTCCTGAGCACCCCCGTCGCCATCGGATCCAGCGAGTACCCCACCCCGACCGGGTTGTTCTCGGTCACCGACAAGCTCCAAGACCCCAACCCGAACGGCGCCTACGGCCCCTTCGCCCTCGGCCTGTCGGGGCGGTCCGAGGTCCTCACCGATTTCGCCGGCGGCGACGGCCAGATCGGGATCCACGGCACCAACGATCCCTCCAGCATCGGCCAGGCCGTCTCCCACGGCTGTGTACGGGTCCCCAACGAGGTGATCACCCAGCTCAACGATCTACTTCCCCTCGGCACCCCCGTCGTGGTTCGCTAGAGCATCGAGATGCAGGACGAGAACGATGCGGGAAGGGTCATGGCCGAAACTCCTGAGGGAAACCTGGTCGAAGCAGCACGAGCCGGAGACAACCGGGCTTTCGGACAGCTCTTCGACCTCTGGTCCGACCGGGTCCACGACCTCTCCCGCCGCATCGTCCGTGACCCGGGCACAGCGGGAGAGGTCGCCCAGGATGCCTTCCTGGCGGCCTGGACCCGCCTTGATTCCCTTGAGGACCCCGATGCCTTCGGCGGATGGCTCCTGCGGATCGCCCGGAACAAGTCGCTCAACCGGCTCGAGAAGGACCGGCGCAGCGTCGCACTGGACCAAGACACCATGACCACACTCACCGACCTCGACGCCCCCGACCACGACCCCCTCGCCCACCTCGACCAGGCCGGCCGGGTCGCCCTGGTGTGGGATGCTGCCGCCGCTCTGGGCGAGCGGGACATGAGCATCCTCGACCTCCACCTTCGCCACGGCCTGGGGGCAGGAGAGCTGGCCGAGGAACTGGGAACAACCCCCAACAACGCCCACCAGATCCTGTTCACCCTTCGTAAACGGCTCGGGACCAACGTTCGGGCCCTGGTCTTGTGGAGGGCAGGACGTCCGGCGTGTGACAACCTGCGCCGGACGCTGGCCGGAGCCGGAGTGGCGACCTTCGACAAACAGGCCGTCAAGGTGATCGAGCGTCACGCCCAGGTCTGCGACGGCTGCAGCCGGGAGCGCGAAGACCGACTGTCCCCCGCCGCTCTGTTCGGTGCCGCCCCGGTGATGGCCGCCCCGTTCCTGCTCAAGGCCAAGGCCGCCTCGGCCCTCGAGGCCGCCGGAGTACCCATGGCCGGGTCGGCCACTGCCTCGACAGGAACTGCTGGTACCGGTGCCGGTGCCGCTCCCGCTCAGGGCGCAACCCCGATTCCGACCCCAAAGGGTGTCGGCAGCACCGGACCAGACCCCGCCGAAGCGGGCATGACAACCGACCACACCACCGACCGTCGGGGACCGACCGGACCCAACACACCCAGG
Organism: Microthrixaceae bacterium; assembly: GCA_016702505.1. Taxonomy (NCBI): domain Bacteria; kingdom Bacillati; phylum Actinomycetota; class Acidimicrobiia; order Acidimicrobiales; family Microthrixaceae; species Microthrixaceae bacterium. The sequence goes on along the minus strand of JADJDU010000010.1, from coordinate 92,687 downwards.
ATCCTTGCTGTGGCGGCGGTGGCCATCGTGATGGTCGCCATGGCGGTGTTGCTCAGCGGTGCCCTCACCGTCAAGGGCGGGACCACCGAGGTGGCCACCTTGCCCCCGACCTCGGGGTCCAACGGCTCCACGTCCGAGGGCAGCGGATCGTCATCGACCTCCACGGCCATTGGAGCAACGACCAGCACCGAGGGAGGGTTCGTGGTCGACGGCGGCACGACCGCGGCGCCGGGCGTGCCCACCACCATCCCCGAGCCGGGCGACCCCGTGGATGGCAACCCGACCAGCCCGCCGGCCGTACCACCAGTCGTCCCGCCACCCACCACCCGACCGGGTAGCTCGACACCGGCCACCACAGCCCCGTCCAACACCACCCGGCCCACCTCGCCATCGACCACCACGACCACATCCACCACAACCCCGGCCATACCACCTCCCACCATCACCAGCTTCTCGGCCGTCACCTTCGATAAGCAGTGCCGAGGCGGGATCGCGTGGGAACTGGCGTGGACAACAACCGACGCCGACGAGGTGCTGTACGGAGTGGAGGACGGGGTGTGGATGCTGGGCCCAGCCAACGGCAACGCCACCGTGTGCCACTCCTCCAACGCCACCGTGTACATCCCGCCTCGCTTCTACCTGATGGCCACCGGCCCCGGCGGACGGATCCAAGCCGAGGTCGTGGGTACCTCCGGCATCCGCTGATCCAAAGCTCAGGACAGGCCCGACACCGTCACATCTCCGACCACCAGGCTCACGCCGGCAGCTCGCATCGGAAGCCACTCGATGTCGGACCCGACCTCACCTACCTCTGAGATCATCCGCTGAAGGGTGGACGCGATGGTGAACTCCCGCAACGGCTCAGCCATTGCGCCGTCTCTGATGCGCAGCCCTTCGGCCCCGGCCGAGAAGTCACCTGATACCGCGTTCACACCCGAGTGCAGGCCCGACACCGAACTGATCAACACCCCGTCTCCAACGGCGGCCAACAACTCGACCTGATCATGAATGCCGGGTTGGAGGGCCAGCGCCCGACAACCGACACCGGGCGTAGAGGCGATGCCCCGCACTGCGTTGGCGGTGGAGGTGGTACCCGCCCTCCGGGCCGTGTACGCGTTGTGCACGAAGCCGCGGAGCACCCCACCCTCGATCAACACGTTGCGCCTGGAGGCCAGTCCCTCCCCATCGGTTTCCGAGGCGCTGTAGGCCAACGGGTTGGTGGCGTCGTCCACCAACGTGAAACCGCCGGCGGCAATGGCTTCACCCATCCGGTCCCCGAAGATGGATCGGCCCTTCAGCACCGCCTCACCGGACAAGGTCGATCCGATGATCGCGAGGAACTGGGCGGTCACGTAGGGATCGAGCACCACGGTCATCCGCCCACTGGCCGGCTTGGAGGCACCGAGAAGACGGGTGGCGCGCCGAGCGGCATCTCCGGCAGCTCGATCCAAGTCGAGATCTTCGATGCTGCGACCGACCGAGAACCCGAACCCGGTCTGGGTGTCGTCTCCTTCGGTGGCCACGCAGTGCGCCGACACGTAGCACGACGATTCCCGGCTGAAGGTCCGCATGCCGGTGGTGGAAACGACGGCACCCTCGGAGATCCCGTCGGCGTAGTCGGCCGATTCCACGGCAGCGATACGGCTATCGGCGGCAGCCACGGCCCGTTCCAGATCGAGGGCCAGTTCGATCTTGGCTGACGCCGACACCGCTCCCGCCGATTCCCGGTACAGGTCGAGCTGAGGCACCGGGACACCGTCTGGCTCGGCCAGTCCCAGCCACTCGTCATGGCTGGCGAAGGTGGCGTTGTCCCGGGCGTCGGCCAGCACCTCGGCCACCACCTCGGGGTCGAGCGACTCGGCGTAAGCGAAGCCCTGACGACCCCCGGCCACCACCCGTACCCCCACCCCTGCGCCGGTTGCCGAGGTGAACTGCTCCACGTCTCCGCGGTAGGCCCGTATCTCGGTGGAGGTGGATCGTCCCACCACCACCTCCACCTGTTCGCCGGGCCGGGCCTGGGCCACGATTCGATCGCCGATATCGAGAAGTTCGCTCATGCCGTTCACGTCGCTCATCAGGCCGCCGTGCCGCCGACGGTGAGGCTGGACACCCTCAGCGTGGGGACACCATCTCCGACCGGGACTCCCTGGCCGTCCTTGCCGCAGGTGCCGGGCGGACCGAACTCGAAGTCGTCGGCCACGGCATCGATCAGCTCCAGCACCTTGGGCCCGTTGCCGATCAGGTTCCCTTGCCGCAACGGTTCGGTGATCCGGCCGCCCTCGATCAGGTACGCCTCGGTCATCCCGAAGACGAAGTCACCGGTGGCCGTGTTCACCTGACCTCCACCGAGCTGAGCCACGTACACCCCCTCTGATGTGTCGGCCACGATGTCGGCGGCGCTGGCGGACCCGTTGACCAGGTAGGTATTGGTCATGCGGACCATGGGCAGATCGCGATAGCTCTGACGTCGACCGTTGCCGGTCAGACGATGGCCGTCACGGCGAGCCCTCAGCTGATCCCACATGTAGTCGGTCAGCACGCCGTCTTGGATCAGCACATTGCGTTGGGCTGGCGTCCCTTCGTCGTCTATGGCGAAGGTCCCCCATTCGTGGGCCACTGTGGAATCGTCCACCAGGGTGACCAGGGGCGAGGCGACCTGTTCGCCCACCCGGCCCGCGAACACCGACACCTCCTTGTGGATGTGATCGGCCTCCAGCCCGTGACCGCACGCCTCGTGGAAGAGCACGCCACCACCACCGGGTCCGATGACGACCGGTAGCTGGCCGCTGGGGGCGGGACGGGCCGCCAGCTTGGTGAGGGCCTGGTCGGCAGCCTGTGCGGCCAGGTCTTCGACTCGGTGGCGGTCGAACAACTCGAACCCCATGGTGTGACCGACCGAGCGCCGCCCCGTCTGCATCCCGGTGTCTCCCGCCGCTACCACCCCGACCACGAACAGGGTTCGGGTCTGGTCATCGGCGGCCATGAGCCCATCGGTGTTGGCCACCAAGATGCGGCGTCGGCTGTCGCCATATGAGGCCGACACCTGGGTGATGGCACCGCCGTGGGATCGGGCCACCTCGTCGGCTCGACGCAGCAGGTCCACCTTGTCAGCCTTGGCCACGTCCTCTGGCCTCGTAGTGACCGGCTGGGGCTGGCTCGGGTTCTCGCGGACAGCCACCGTGCGCACGCCCCCGCCCCCGGCCCGGGCGGCGGCCGCAGCCGCTTCGGCGGCGGCTAGCAGACCGGGCTCGCTGAGATCGGTGGTGTGGGCGAACCCGGTTGTCTCCCCCGCCACCACCCGGATGCCCGCGCCCCGATGACGACCCGAACCCATCTCCTCTATGCGGCCGTCGTCGAGGTGAGCCGAGGTCGATCGCTTGTCCTCGGCGAACACCTCGGCGAAATCGCCACCGGTGCGCAGGGCCGCACCCAGCACTCGGTCGACGACATCTGCTTCGATCACGGGATTCTCCTCGGCCGGCGGCACCGAGCGGATTGACCGACCCGGTGATGAGCGGCAATGGTACCGAGGTGCACGTTCGACCCGGACTCGCCGGCCACGTGGAACTCGACGTCACCGACGCCGATACCGCAATCGCGGCCCGCTCCGGTGATGTTCCGGTCTTGTCCACCCCCCGGATCGTGGCCCTGTGCGAGGAGGCGGCGGTGGCTGCCGTCCACGGACAGTTGCCACCCGGCGAGACGACGGTGGGCATGCGCATCCAGCTCGACCACGTCGCCCCCATAGCGGTGGGGGGTCACGTGTCCGCCGATGCCAAGCTCGACAAGGTCCAGGGCCGTCGCCTGATCTTCACGGTTACGGTCAGCGACGACCGGGGTCTGGTGGCGGCCGGAAAGGTCCAGCGGGTGATGGTCGAACGAGACCGGTTCTTGGAGAAGTCCTGACCGCTGTTCACCTATCCGCCAGGACACTTAGGTCAGAACCCCGACATCATGCCTTCCATGGTGCCCACCTCAGCAGGGTCGGGAAGCGTGATGTCCACCGGCTGACCCAGGTCGAACAACTCGAAGCTGATCACCAGAGTGCCCTGTTCGAGGCCCTCCACTCCCCCGAGCCCAGCCAGGTCGACCTCGACTACCACCTTGCGAACCACGTCGTCGTCTCCGATCCAGGCATCGATCGGGAGGGTGCCGAGCGACCCGGTGGCCCCCATCTCGGCCAGGCTGTCACGCAGGTCGGCCGCCATGGACTCATCGGCTTCGGCGAGGATCGCGTCCAGGTCGAGCACCGCACGGACGTGGTTCGTGTCCACCCCTCGCACCTGTTCGCGCCCGACGGTCTCCACCTCGGCATCGATGGCCTCGAGCATCGCCATGAACGAATCCGGTCCACCGGTACCGGTGACCATGTCTCCGAGACCGAAGGCTCCGCCTTCGGTCATGGACTCCCCGGTGATCGCGATCCACGGCTTGCCCCCTGAGAACGACGACAGGAGGTCCGATCGCAGGTAGACGGTGTCGCCGTCGACGATCAGCTCCATCTGCCCCGAGCCGGCCACGTCCTCGCCCATGGCCTGGCCCAGCATTCCCATCAGGTCGCCGAGGTCCATGTTGAAGTGGGCGCGACCGGCGACGGTGTCTACCGCACCCTCGAAGCTCATCACCGTGACGTCGCCCTCGGGCTGACCCGTGATCGAAACCGAAGCGGCCATCTTCATGGAGGTGACCTCGGCGGTGGCCTCGGCCGCGCGGGCCAGCGCACCCTGATCCGGCGAGTCGGTGACCTGCTCGGTGACCTGGCTCTCGGCCGCCGTTGTCGAGGTTGCCTCTACCGAGTTGGCAGCGGGTCCGGCCGCCAGCGTTGCCGGGTCGGAATCGGCGGAGACGCCACATCCACCCAACACCAGCGCCGTGCACAATGCCGGACCGGCGAGCAGGACCCGGCGTCGATGATGGCGAGCGATACGAGACGGTGCAGTCATGGCGGTTCCCTCCAACATCGGACCGATGGCGCAGATCCTAGGGCCGACAAGGCCGCAGAGGGGCCGCGGGTACACTCGTCACCGCTATCAGACTCGGGTTCAGGGGCCGACGCGTGCACTTCACCAGACCACAGCTCGTGCTGGCGGCACGACTGGTGGTCAGCGCGGCGCTGTTGTGGGTCCTGGTGACCAAGATCGGGGCCAACTGGTCCCAGGCCATCCCCGACCCCACCGCCGGAACGCTGGCCTGGCTCACGGGCGCCCTGCTGCTCACCTTCGGAGGCGTGGTGCTGTCTGCAGTGCGCTGGGGTGCGGTACTCGATGCCCTGGGCCAGCACCCACCGTTTCGACGCCTCCTGTCGCTGTACCTGGCCGGCCAGTTCATGGGCAACGTCCTGCCCAGCACCATCGGAGGCGACGCCTTACGCGTGGCTCGGCTGAGCCGGGAAAACGGCGAAGCCCCCACCACGTTTGCTTCGGTGGTCCTGGAAAGACTCACCGGCTGGCTCGTGCTCCCGGTCATCACCCTCACCGGTCTGGCGGTGAACCCCGGCCTGCGTGATCTCGGCCGGGCCTCCACCATTGCCTTCGCCACCGCGGCCGGAACCCTCGTCCTGTTGGCCGCGGTGCTGGCCCTCACCGCCCGATCGGGCAAAGGCTTGGAAGCCCGCCTCGAACACAACGAAGGCTGGCGTCGCTTCACCGGGGCCACCCGTTTCGGCATCCAACACCTGGCCCGCGACCCTTGGGCAACGGCTCGCATCCTGGCCACCGGTTTCGTCTACCAACTGGTGATCATCGGCGCCGCCCTCATGGCCGCCCGCGCCCTGGGGCTACCAGCTGGCGTGGGGCCAACCGCCCTGCTCGCCTTCGTGCCCGCGGTGCTGATCGCCCAGGTGATACCGATCTCGATCTCCGGACTGGGCGTCCGAGAAGGCCTGTTCGCGCTGTTCCTCCACCCCCTCGGCGTACCCCGATCCCAAGCCGTGGCTCTCGGGCTTCTCCTCTACCTGCTCAACCTGGTGGTTAGCCTTCTGGGTGCACCCGCGTTCGCCGTCGGCCAGCGCACCCCCACCGCCACCTGATCCCACCACCAGACCACCACGCCGCCTGACCGCCCTGATGACCATCGTCCAGACCGAGGTGGTCCCAACCGCCCGGCCAGAACCTGAACTCAAGTGGTGGAAGGAGGTGCTGATCGCCGGCACCTTCTACCTGCTCTACTCGTTGGTGCGGAGCACGTTCGGCGCGGGGGCAGAGTCCCGCACCATTGCCTTCCGCCACGCTCGGGGCGTGATCAAGCTCGAGGAGGCCCTGGGGCTGTGGTTCGAGCCGCGCCTGCAGCAGTGGTACCTGGACCTGCCCAACGACGGGTTCATCCGGGGCTGGAACATCTTCTACGGCACCGCCCACTTCGCCGTGACCATGGGGGTGCTGCTGTTCGCGTTCTTCAAGGCCCCCCGCGTCTACGTCTTCGCCCGGACTGCTCTGGCCGCCACCACGCTGCTGGCCCTGGTCGGCTTCGCCGCGTACACCCTCATGCCGCCTCGACTGTTGGACGCCAACTCCATCTACGGCGGCTGCAAGGGCCAGGTGCAGGGTTGTCACGGCTACGGCATCGTGGACACGATCGACTTGTGGGGCGGGATCTGGAAGTTCGGTGAGGGGGGGATGTCGGTGGTGTCCAACCAGTACGCGGCCATGCCCAGCCTTCACTTCGGCTGGTCGAGTTGGTGCGCGGTGACCATGGTGATGGTCCTGCGGTCGATGGCTGCCGCTCGGGCCCGAGACGCCGGGCAGCCACCGGTGCCGTTGCCTCGGCGCTCTTGGTGGGTGTTCGCGTATCCGGCCGCCACCCTCTTTTGCATCCTGATCACCGGGAACCACTACTGGCTCGATGCGCTCGTGGGTGGCCTGGTTCTGTTGGGCGGGCTAGGCGTGGCCCGCGAGGTCCAACGTCGCTCCGATGCCCGCAACCGGGCACCTGAGGCGATCGACCTCGGGGAGACATCGGTGCGGACGACCTGACGTCACTGCACGTCGAGGGCCACCGGCGGGCCGTGGTACGCACTGCGGGCCATGCGCCGGGTGGAACCACCCGGCCAACGGGTGAGCCGGACCTCAGCCTGATCACCCCCCGGCTCCATCCTCAGCCACACCAATGGAGCCGATTCGTCGGCCTGCCGCGCCGCCGACTCGATGGTGGCCAGTAACGAACGCTGGTCGTCGGGGCTCAGGTACTGGAAGAAGATGGTGTGGAACAGGACGGTCGTGACCCCCGAGACCGGTCCGGCCAGTTGGTCGCGAGCCCACTCGACGGCGCAGGCCCGGTCTACGGAGGGAGCCTCGTTGCCTGCGACCCCCAGAGCGTCGTCGAGTCGGTCTCGACGATGGAGCTGATCGGGCCACACGAAGGACCTGAGCCGTGTCCGACCGATCGCTGTGGTCGGGTCTATCGGGTCCACATCGCAGCCTCGACGTTCCACGATCGACAGGTCGGGACCGATGATCGGCGGGTGCCCGTAGAAGGGCGCTCGGATCACCAGAGCGCTGTCGATCGGACCCCAGTTCCATGCGTCCTGTTCGTAGCGGAACCGGTCGAACAACAAGTTGAGCCCGGCGCTGGCACCGACCTCGAGGATCCGTAACGGGTGCTTCTCCGATGCCAACGCCAAGAAGCCAGCCAGCAGAGCCGCGCTTCGTCCCGCCTCGTTGGTCTGGACGCCACCTCGGAGATCGGCACCGAGCAGATCGGCCCGCTCCTCCACAAGTGACAGGAAGGTGGTTTCCAGCCCTCGACCGTCTCGACCTCCGACCGAGGGGTAGTGCGCGGCCAGGTCTGGGGCGTCACCTTCCAGAACCAGACGATGCACCCCCGCCAGCAGGCGCAACAGCACCGCATCGCCCACCGGAGAGGTGGCGTAGGGGTGAAGAAGGGTCCAGGCTGGTCCACCCGCCATCACATCGGTGGCCAGCGCGCTCAAGATCCTCGAGTAGAGCGGGGAGCCCGCCACCTCACAGCCGGCCCGTTGCATTTCGATCGTCTCCAGCAGCCGGTCGCGCCGGGCGCCCAGAGGCGCGACCGTCACCGGTCGTACTCGACTCGGCACAGGCTCATCGGCTCCAGGCCCTTCAGCTTGTGTCGTCGGGCCCGACCGAAGGTGACGCCGCGCAGCACGCCGTCTGCCTCTCTGCTCACCGCGGCCCGAACCTCTACTGAGGTGAGCACCACCCCTGGTGGGGCTTCTTCGGTGATGCGGGCCGCCACGTTCACGGCGTGGCCCAAGATGTCGTCGTGGGTGACCACGGCCTCGCCCAGGTGAATGCCGGCCCGGAGCCTCAGCGGAACCTCGACTGTATCGACCAGTTCCAGACCGGCGAGGACGGCGGCCTCGGGGGCGGGGAAGACCATCATCAACCCATCACCCAGGCGTTTGACCACCCGGCCCCCTCGGCTCCGGATGATGGGGCCGACCTGGCGTTGGTGTTCGGCCACGAGGGCCACGGCCGCCTCGTCACCGTTGTCGGCGGTGAAGCGGGTGAATCCCTCGAGGTCGGTGAACATCACCGTGACCTCGCTGGGCGTGGTGTCCTCATCGGCGGGAGCTCCCACCATGGACAGCACCTGCACGGCGTTGAGACCCATTGAGGCCAGGACCGATGGGCGACGCTCGGCCATGCGGGCCAGAAACCGTTCCATCACCTCGGCGGGGGGTGCGGTGCGAAACGGGCGGCCGGTCGGGTCGTCGAGCCAGGTGCGGTCGATCAGTCCGAACTCGGCGGCCTGGGCTGCCCACTCCGGATCGCTGCGGATCAGCTCGGCCAGCCGCTCAGACGCCGACCGTCGGATCGACGCCACCGCGCTCTGCCCTACCACCCGGGCCTGCGCTCCGGCTGTCCGGGCCCGTTCGACGGGTTCCACCCGGCCCATGGTAGGTAGTGGGTCGGTCCAACTGCGAGGTCGATCTGGCTCGCCACCCGTCGGGCGGTAGCGTTGATCCCGGCCACCCTCGCCACCCTCATCTCGATGCTGCTCGATTCCATCTCCTCGCCCGCCGATCTACGGCCGCTCACGGCTCCTCAGCTCGCGGTCCTGGCCCAAGAGATCCGTAGCGTGATCGTGGACACGGTCGCCCGAAACGCTGGCCACCTGGGGTCGAACCTGGGGGTGGTCGAGCTCACCTTGGCCCTGCACCGGGTGTTCCAATCCCCCCACGACCGCATCCTGTGGGATACCGGCCACCAGGCGTACGTACACAAGTTGGTCACGGGCCGACGGGGCCAGTTCGACGAGTTGCGACGTCCGGGCGGGTTGTCTGGCTATCCCAGTCGCTCCGAATCCGAGCACGATTTCATCGAGAACAGCCATGCGTCCACGGTGTTGTCCTACGCCCACGGCCTGGCCATGGCCGAGGATCTGCGACACGACGAGGCCCTGAGGCGCGGTGAGCCGGCCCCAGACCGCCGGGAGGTCGTGGCCGTGATCGGTGACGGTGCCCTCACCGGGGGCATGGCCTACGAGGCCTTGAACAACCTGGGGCACTGCGGCCGCAAGGCGATCATCATTCTCAACGACAACGGGCGATCGTACGCACCGACCGTCGGGCGCCTCACCTCGTCGGTGTCGCGGCTGCGCCTCGATCCTCGCTACGTGCGGCAGCGACGCCGGGCCGAGGAGATGGTGCGCCAGGTGCCCGGCATCGGTCAGCACCTGGCCTGGGGTCTGTCTGGGGCTCGGGCCGGGCTGCGAGAGATGCTGGAACCGCCGATCTTCTTCGAGACGTTGGGGGTTCGCTACAGCGGCCCCTTCGATGGTCACGACATCGAACTGTTGGAAGAGGCGCTGCGCAACGCCGCCGAGTTCGACGGTCCGGTGGTGGTGCACGTACTCACCACCAAGGGCAAGGGCTACCCGCCCGCCGAACAAGACGAGGAGAAGTGCCTCCACGACACCTCGGCCTTCAACCCCGAGATCGGTCCGCAGCCCGCCACCGGCGGGGCTCCGAGCTACACCACGGCATTCACCGAGGCCATCGTCAAGCAGGGCGAGGCCCGTCCCGAATTGGTGGCCATCACCGCGGCAATGCCCGGCTCTACCGGGCTGTTGCCCTTCGAGGAGAGATTCCCGGACCGTTTCGTGGACGTCGGCATCGCCGAACAGCACGCGGTCACTGCGGCGGCAGGCATGGCCATGGGCGGGCTCCGGCCGGTCGTCGCCCTGTACTCCACCTTCCTCAGCCGGGCCTTCGACCAGGCCAACCTCGACGTGGGACTCCACGGCCTGCCGGTGGTGTTCTGCCTGGACCGCGCCGGCATCACCGGCGACGACGGCCCGTCCCACCACGGCGTGCTCGACCTGGTGCTCCTTTCCAAGGTTCCGGGGATGACGGTGTTCGCCCCGTCGTCCTACCAGGAGCTTCAGGTGATGCTCAACGACGCGCTCGACCTGTGTTCGGGGCCGGTAGCCCTGCGGTGGCCCAAGACTTCGGCGAGAGAGGTCCCCGACGACGAGGTCGGCCATGGCTTGTCGGCGCGCAAAGCCCGCGACGGCGGAGACGTCTGCCTCATCGGAGTGGGCAAGATGCTCGGGACCTGCCTCGCCGCCGCCGAGTTGCTGGCCACCGAAGGAATCGAGGCAAGCGTGTGGGACCCACGGGTGGTCAAACCACTGGACACCATGATGCTCGATCACGCCGCCACCTTCTCTCACGTGGTCACGGCCGAGGATGGGCTGCGTGACGGGGGGATCGGTTCGTCGATCGCCCGTGAGTTGGCTGACCGATGCCGAGATCAGGACTCTGAGCCGCGGGTGACGATCCTGGGCATTCCCACGGCCTACATCGCTCAGGGCAAGCCAGACGCCATCCTGGCCAGCCTCGGCTTGGACGCCCAGGGGATCGCAGCGTCGGTGCGCGCCAGCCTCCACCGCTGAGCTACCGACCCAGCCCGATCCTCACGTTTCGCTCACCCGAACGCCCTGGGGAAACTGGTTGACAGAAGGCACACGCAACGTGACGATGGGCACGTGATGGTTACCACGCGGTAACCAGCCTCGTTCCACAGCCATTGTTTGTTCCCACCCCAACCTCCGGAGGAACCGGTGCCGGTACGTCCCTTCTCGCGGCGAGCCCCGTTCGCCAAGCTCGCCGCCCTTGCCGCCATCTCGATGGCCGCCTTCAGCCTCACCGCGTGTGACCCACCGCTGCCCAACCAGGACGCGTTCTACACGCCGCCGACATCGCTGTCGGGTCAGCCCGGTGACGTCATCCGGTCGCGTTCGAGCGTCTTCACGCTGGACCCCGTCGGCCACACCCCAGCCCCAGGGGTGAACGCCAAGCAGGTGCTCTACCGCTCCACCAACGCCATGGGCCAGGCCAACGCCGTTTCGGGCACAGTGCTGGTACCGACCACGCCCTGGCTCGGCCTAGGATCCCGTCCGCTCGTGTCGATGGGTGTCGGCACCCGCGGCATCGGTGACCAGTGCGCCCCCTCCTACACCCTCTCCCAGGGTGCCGACTACGAGGGCCTGTTCGTGCAGGCCGCCCTCAGCCGAGGATGGGCCGTGGCCATCAGCGACTACGAAGGCCTCGGCACCCCGGGCCTGCACACCTACGTGGTCGGCCGATCCGAGGGTAGAGCCCTCCTGGATATGGCCCGTGCCGCCATCCGGCTCCCCGGAACCGGCCTGTCGGCCAACACACCCGTCGGCCTCATGGGCTACTCCCAGGGCGGAGGCGCAGCCGGTTGGGCTGCCGAGCTGGCCGGTAGCTACGCCCCGGAACTGAAGATCAAGGGCACTGCCGCCGGAGGTATCCCCGGCGACCTGACCGCAGTGGCCAATTTCGTAGAAGGTGGTCCCATGGTCGGCCTGGCCCTGATGGCATCGCTGGGTCTCGACGCCGCCTACCCGGAGCTGAACCTCGAGAACTACCTGAACGCCAAGGGCCAGCAACTCGTGCAGGAAGCCGGCGAGTTGTGCCTGGTCGACGTGGACGGCATCGCCACCATCTTCAAGACCATGTTCTCAAGCCGAAACGACTACGTGAACAGCGATCCCCTGGTCGCCCCGGCCTGGCAGGCCCGGCTGGCCGAGAACAAGCTCGGCTCGACCAAGCCCAGCGCCCCAGTGTTCCAGTACCACGGCCTCGTCGACGAGATGGTGCCCTACCAGCAGGCCGCTGACCTACGCCGCACCTGGTGCGACAAGGGTGCGACGGTTACATGGGCCCCGCTGCCCGGCGAGCACGTGACCGGCATGGTCGAAGGGCAGTTGCCAGCCATGGACTGGCTGGCAGCCCGCTTCGCTGGCCTGCCCGCCGTCGGCAACTGTCTCCTGCCGTGATCGAATGGGTCGGCCGGCCTCAGGGTCGGCCGACCCGACCGATCAGGATGCGTAGAACGGCGTCTCGCCCGCAGCGTGATCAGTGCCGTCGACCACCTCGGTGATCTCGGGTATGTGTTGCATGATCGACTTCTCGATCCCTTCTCGCAGGGTGATGGCGCTGACGGCGCACCCCTGACATCCCCCACCCATGATCACCACGGCACGGGTTCCGTCGATCACCTCGAGAAGCGAAGCAAACCCGCCGTGGGCTGCCAGGGCCGGATTGATCTGCTGGGTCAGAAGCTGGTCGATGCGTTCTTCGACCGTCCCCGACAGCTCGATCTCGATGCCCGCGAGCGGATCAGGTCGATTTGGGTTGCGGATGACCAACCCGCCCTGGCCGGTGGCGGCCGGCAGGTCGAGGGTTGCCCCCCACAGCGAGTCGACAGAGTCGCGGGGTACCATCACCACCAAGTCACCCTGGTTGTAGACCAGATCGTCATCGGTGGCCGAGGCTCGATCCTCGAAGGACAGGTCATAGGAGTACTCGACTCCCTGCACTCCGTTGACCGCCACCCTCAACCCCAGGGTCTCGGGGTCGTCCTCGGCTGCAAGGATGCTCATCACCTGGCTCAGGGCATCCTCGGTGATCCGCAACGGAACCGTGCGCGCCGGCTCGGAGGCGGTTTCGTCGGTGGCAACCGGACTGGCCTGCCCCTCAGGTTCTTTGGTGTCAGTGGTGTCGGTGGCGGCGTCGTCCATGCCCGAGCAAGGCTATCGGGACCGACCACAGACCGACCCTGTCCGGCCTGACGCGCCCGACATTGAGCCACGTACGCCTCTAGTGTCGATACACCTGCCGCAGTCGGAGTTCAGTTCGGGCCGTCAGGAGGATCGATGCTGCTGGTGTTCGGCTTCAAGGTGCGCTTCTCCACCGTCGCCTCGCTGGTGTTCTTCTGTCCCGCCTGTGGTGGAGACCGAGCCGGAGCCCGCCGTCGAGCACGGCGGTGGTTGACCCTCTTTTGGATCCCAGTCCTCCCCCTCAACCGCTTGGGCGAGGTGGTCGAGTGCGAGACCTGCCACTCCCGTTTCGATCCGTCGGCCGCGGAACATCCGACCACGGCCTCGCTGGCAGCGGTCCTCGACGACGCCGTCCGGGTACTCACGTCCATGATCGTGGGGACGGGCGCCACTGACAACCCCAACCTGCGCAGGGCGGCGATCGAGCGCGTGGCCCAAGTTCACCCTGGATATGACGACACGGTGTTGACCAGTGACACCGCAGCATTGGATCCAGCTCTCGCCGAGTCCTACGTTGCTCCCCTCGCCGAAGGCCTGGAGGTGACCGGCAAGGAAGGGCTGATCGCATCGCTGGTTCGGGTGGCGCTGGCCTCTGGAACCGTCGCTGCCGACCAACGGCGGGTGATCGACAGCGTCGGGCGGGGATTGGGCCTCACCCCCACCCATGTCACCGGCATCGTCACCAGCGTGGTTGCCGAGAGCGCACCCGACCCCGAAGGCGGCCCGCCCCATCTCTGAGCCGTAGCCTGCGGCCATGTCGGGGCACTCCCACGGGCAGTCACATGGGCACTCACACGGGCACTCACACGGTGTGGGAGCCGCACGGGCCGGGGCCCGTCACCAGGCCAGGCTGGCTGTTGCGTTCGCCGTCTTGTTCGTGTTCATGGTCGTCGAGCTTGTGGTCGGCCTATTGACCGGTTCGCTGGCTCTACTCTCAGATGCTGGCCACATGGTCACCGACGTCGCCGGCCTAGGCATGGCCCTGGCCGCCATAAGGCTGGCCGACCGTCATGCCGCCGGTTCGGCAGCGTCGCACCCGACCCGCACCTTCGGCCTCTACCGCCTGGAGATCCTCGCCGCGCTGGCCAACGCAGTCCTGTTGTTCGGGGTGGCTGGATATGTCCTCGTAGAAGCCATCCAGCGCTTCGGGGATGCCCCCGAGATCAACAGCGGTCCCCTACTGATCGCGGCCGGGCTCGGATTGGCCGCCAACTTGGTGGCGTTCGCTCTGCTGCGGGAAGGGTCAAAGGAGTCAATCAACGTGGAGGGCGCCTACCTCGAGGTGCTGGCCGACACCATCGGCTCGGTGGGCGTGATCGTGGGGGCGGTGGTGATGCAGGTCACCGGCTGGAGCTGGGTCGATCCCGCAGTCGGGGTGGCCATCGGGCTGTGGGTAGTCCCCCGAACGTGGCGCCTGGCGTCCCAGGCCCTACGGATCCTGCTCCAGGCCGCCCCTGAGGACCTAGACCTGCCGGCGCTGACCCGCGACCTCGAAGGCTTAGACGGAGTGGTCGACGTGCACGACCTGCACGTGTGGACACTCACCTCGGAGATGGATGTGGCGTCGGCCCATCTGATGATCTCCAACGGCCAGGACGCCCATGCCGTGCTCGACGGAGCACGCGCCCTGCTGCAGGACCGCTACGGGATCGCCCATGCAACCTTGCAGGTGGAGCCCGAAGATCACCGGGGCTGCGACGACGTCACCTGGTGACGCTACGCCGCGCCTATTCGTCGTCGAGGTGGGTTATCGGGGCGTCACCCATGAGCTGACGCAGGGTGTTCTTCAGCTTCAGCAACTGGATGAAGATGTCATGTTCGGGATAGAGACCCGCCGCCGCAGGCTGGGGGCTCTTCCAGTAGAAGCTGAGCCACTCCTGCACACCTTCCATGCCGGCCCGCTTGGCCAGATCCAAGAAGAGGGCCAGGTCCAACACCAGCGGTGCCGCCAAGATGGAATCCCGGCACAGGAAATCGATCTTGATCTGCATCGGGTAGCCCAGCCACCCGAAGATGTCGATGTTGTCCCAGCCTTCCTTGTTGTCACCGCGGGGCGGGTAGTAGTTGATGCGGACGACGTGGTGGATGTCGCCGTAGAGATCCGGGTACCGGTCCGGCTCGAAGATGGTGTCGAGCACGCCCAGCTTGGACACCTCCTTGGCCTTGAACGACTCAGGGTCGTCGAGGACCTCTCCGTCGCGGTTGCCCAAGATGTTGGTTGAGTACCAGCCCTGCACTCCGAGCATCCGGGCCTTGAGACCGGGGGCCAGGATTGTCTTCATGAGGGTCTGGCCCGTCTTGAAATCCTTGCCGGTGACGGGCACGTGGTTCTGCGCCGCCAGCTCCAACAACGCCGGGGTGTCCAAGTTGAGGTTCGGTGCACCGTTGGCCACGGGAATGCCCAGCTTCAACAGTGCATAGGCGTAGATCTGGCTGGGAGCGATGTCTGGGTCGGAATCCTTCAGGCCCTGCTCGAACGCCGCCAGCGTCTGGTGGACGGCCGTGGGCTCCCGGTACACCTCGGTGGAACCACACCACACGGCCACCAGGCGGTCACAACCGTGCTTGTCGCTGAAGGCGTTGATGTCGTCGGCCAACTGCTGGGCCAGATCCCACTTGGATGACCCGTCTTTGATGTGGGTGCCGTGAAGGTTCTTGACGTAGGACTGCTCGAACACCGCGGTCATGGGCTTGATGGCCCGCAGTTCTTCGCCGAGTTGTTCGAGGAGGTGACGGTCCAACACCCCGGCCCGGCTGGCGGCCACGTAGGCATCGTCTTCGAACACGTCCCACCCCCCGAACACCAAGTCGTCCAGGCCGGCCAAGGGCACGTAGTCGGCGATGCGGGGCGAGTTGGCGTCGGACCGTTCACCTATGCGTATGTGACCCATCTGGGTGAGCGAGCCGATGGGCTGGGCGAGGCCCTTTCGGATGGCCAGGCAGCCCGCGATGAACGTGGTGCCGACCGCGCCCATTCCGGGCAGCAGCACACCGAGGCGGCCGGAGGCGGGGGCGACGTCGACGGGTTGGGCGTTGGGCACGGAGCGCTCCGGTCAGGAAGGGTTTGGGAAGGGCCGCCGCGTCCGCGACCGGGCGCGACCCGACCGTCGACGCTAGTGCGACAACGGCCCGACCTTCAGGTTGGAACCGACGGCGGGCGATCTCGCCGACCCGAGTCGCGTCCGGTCCGCTGGCTCCCATAGCGTCGGCAGCGATGGGTTCGGAGGTGACGATGCCGGCGCCAGACGCCCACGAGAAGGCGGTGAGAGCGGCGTTCTGGTCGCTCGGGCTCACGTCGGGAACCTGGGGGTCGAGGATCCCCGACGTCAAGGACGACCTGAGCCTGAGCGACGGTGCACTGGCCAGCGCCCTGTTGGGCTTGTCGATCGGCGCCGTCGTCGGGGCGTGGTTCGGTGGCGCCCTGGTAAGGCGCTACGGCGGACGCGGCGTGATCGCCTACTCGTGGATGATGGTGGGGGCCCTGTTGTCCGCTCCTGGCCTGGCCCCGACGTGGGCGAGCCTGGCCGCGGCTGCCCTGGCTGTGGGGGTGAGCGTGGGTGTGTTGGACGTGGCCATGAACGGTGCCGGAGTCCAGTTGGAGCAACAAGCCGATGAACCTCTCCTCAACGGGCTCCATGCCCGGTGGAGCGCCGGCGTTCTGGTCGGGGCGGGAATCGGTGCCGTGGCCGTAGCGTCGAAGGTGGCGGTCGCCGCCCACCTGGGCTCGGTCGGCCTGGGACTGGTGGTTGCTGCCCTCTACAACCGGAGCCGTCTACCCGACGGTCGCCTGGCCGCACCGGGCTTGGCCGACTCGGCGGAGCCATTCGACGAGCTGAGCGATCTGACCGGTCCCGTCCTGGTGGCGGGAGACAACGGACGGCTGGTGGCGTTGGCGGCCATCGGCGGGTTCGTCTTCTTGGGCGACGGAGCCCTGCTCGACTGGGTCGGCGTGTTGGTCCGCGACGAGCTGGACGGAGGAACCGTGTCAGGGGCCTTGGCCGTGACCGGACTGGCTGCGGGTGGTTTGGCCGGGCGCCTGTTTGGCGACCGCCTGACCACAATTTGGGGCCCGGCACCGCTGGTCCGACGGGGCGCGGCCCTGGCCGCGGTGGCCATGGTCGGAGTACTGACCAGTCCGGTGGCCGCCGTCGTCCCCGTGCTGTTGGTGGGAGTGGGGGCCGGACTGGCTCCCGCCGTTCCCCTGGCCTTCGCCGCCGCCGGAAACCGTTGGGGCGAACACGGCATCGCCGTGGTCACCACCGCCGGCTACGGCAGCTACCTGGCCGCGCCGGCGCTGGTCGGTGGGCTGGCTCACGCCACGACGTTGCGACTGGCCCTTATGGTGCCGTTGGTGTTGATCGTGGGCGTGATACCCCTGGCCTGGAGCACCGACCCCTGACCCATGTGACCGGCAACCCAGAGGGGGTTCAGGCCTCGGCCTCCTCGGCCAGCGCCAGCCATTCGTCCTCGGCCGCGGCGAGCTCTCCGTCCACAACCGCCAGCCGGCCTCCGATGTCGGCCAGCCCATGGTGGTCGGACGGATCGACGCTCGCCATCTCGGCCGCCAGCGCCTGGTGCTGCTTTTCGAGGGTCCGCATTCGCTTCTCGACGTCCTTGGTGAGGAAGCGCAAGGTGCTGGCGCTCCGCCCCGCAGAGTTGACCTTGCTCACCGAGGTGGCCTTCGCCCCCGACGCGGCATTACCCGACGCGGCTTTGCTCGCCGCGGCCGAAACCGGGCCAGTCGAACCCACCTCTCGCCGAGCCGCCTCCCACGCCGCGTAGCCACCGGCCACCCTTTCGGCGTCGTGGCTGTCGTCGATGACCAACACGTCGGCGACGGTGCGCTCCAAGAAGGCCCGGTCGTGGCTGACAACCACCAGCGCCCCCGGCCACTCCTCCAAGAAGTCCTCCAACGAACGCAAAGTGTCCAGATCCAAGTCGTTGGTGGGCTCATCGAGGAGCAACACGTTGGGACGCTGGGCCAAGATGAGCAGGAGCTGGAGCCGGCGACGCTCACCCCCAGACAGCGAGCCGATCGGGGCCCACTGGGCGTCGCCGTCGAACCAGAACCGCTCCAGCAGGGCGGCATCGGACCAGTCGGCGTTGCGGGCAGGACCGGCCACCGCATCTCGGACCCTCTGGTTCGGGTCCAAGTCAGCACCGAGCTGATCCCACAACGCCAGCGAGACGGTGGACCCGGTCACCACCTCCCCTTCCTCTGGAGCGACACGTCCGGCCATGACCTTCAGAAGGGTCGACTTCCCTGCCCCGTTCGGCCCGACGATGCCGAGCCGTTCTCGGGGGTCGAGTTTGAGGTCCACGCCGCGGAAGAGCCACGGTGCCTCAGCCCCGTAGCGGTGGCCCACACCATGGAGCTCGACCACACGATCACCCAGGCGCGGGGTCTCGGCGTGCAGTGGAAGCTCGCCGGTACGAGCTGCGGCCTGAGCCTTTCCGGTCACCACGGCGGTGGCCGAGGCGATGCGGGCCTTGGGTTTGGAGGTCCGGGCCGGGGCACCCCGTCGCAGCCAGGCCAGTTCCTTGCGGGCCAGGTTGCGTCGAACCGTCTCGGCCGTCGCCGCCCGTTCCTCCCGGCCCTGACGTCCCTCCAGATATCGGCCATAGCCGCCGTCGTGGATGAAGGCACCGCCCCGGTCCAGTTCGAGAATCCGGGTGGTCAGCCGGTCCAGGACGTGACGGTCGTGGGTGACCAGGATCAGCCCGCCCCGATGCTTGACCAGACGTTCCTCCAACCAGGCGATGGCATCGATGTCGAGGTGGTTGGTGGGTTCGTCGAGGATCAACAGCACGGCGTCGTCGTCGGGCCCTCCACCCGGGCCGACTTCGACCAGGGCTCGGGCCAGCGCCACCCGTTTGGTCTGCCCGCCCGACAGCCGGGTCGTGTCCACGTCGGCCAAGTCGTCAATTCCGAGCCGGTGGAGGATGGCGTCTACCTCCCACTCCCGTTCAGGGTGACTGCCGGGTGCAACCGCGGCCCGCACGGTGCCTTCCGGCAGGTCATCGGCCTGATCGAGCATCACCACCCGGGTGCTGCGGCCCGGACGCACCGTCCCCGCCTCGGGCTCGCTTCGGCCGGCCAGCACCCGCAGCAGGGTCGATTTGCCGGTGCCGTTGATGCCGACCAGCCCGAGGCGGTCACCGCTGGAAACTGTGAGCGACACGTCGTGGAACAGCCGACGGCCGGGCCTGGATGCGGATAGGTCAGAAGCCTGGAGGAGGATCATGGCCTCCCCACGCTAGAAGCCCGATCACTCGATGGTTATGGCCTTGTACATCTTGTTGGCGATGGCGTGCGGCGGACCGCCGGCCCGGTCCTGGATGAAGCAGACCAACAGGTAGGTCCGACCGCTCTCGAGCGGTTCGGCCATGGTGGTCCTGATGTCCAGTCCGGTGCTGGCGATGCCGGTGAAGGCGACCTCTTCGGGCGGGACGAAATCGGCAGGTGGTGGCTGGTCTTCGGGCATGTTGAGCATGTCCTCGAAGGCCTTCTCGGCCTCTACGGCCGTGGTCCCCTCGGGGAAGGCCATGATCGAGGCGAAGTGCACCTCATCGGGGCCTTCGTTCACGAACAGGATCGACTGGTCTCCGGCTTCCAGATCGGCGTCGAAGCTGTGGTCCTTGGCGGTGATGGTGCCGTCGGCCTCAGCCAGTTCAGCGCTGTCGTCGCCATCCACCACCGTCACTATCTTGGCCATGCCTCGGGAGCTGTGGACCATTCCCTCGGCCGGTGATCCATCCTCTTGGGCGGGCTGATCGGGGTCGCCGTTGGCTCCGCACAGGGCGACGTAGCGGCCGGGGGTGAGCAGGAAGTCGGCCTCGGCCGAAGCTCCGGGCTCGGCCTGGACCGGGACCACCACCGCCTCGGCGTAGTCAGGGAAGGGTCCGCCCTCGACCACCGGGGGAAAGTCCTTGTCGAACTGGGCCAGCGTGGTGTCCTCTGCCACCTGCACGAAGCCGAGGTCGTGGAGCACCGAGCCATCGTTGGTGAACGTGACACTGACCGCGCCGGCGGTGATCTCGTCGGGTATGCCCTCGAAAGCGAAATCGGTGGCCGTGACGGTCAGCTTCTGCGCCTCTTTGCCTGCTTCGCCCGACGGGGTCGATGCCGTCGAGTCACCCGAGGTGGCCGACGCCGGGCCCGAAGTCGAAGCGGCGACATCGTCACCCGATTCGTCGTCCCCGCATCCGGTGGCCAGCGAAACGACCAGCACCAACGCCACGATGGCGCGCGCCCACGGTTGAGACATGGTCCTCATGTTGGATCCTCGCAGTCGGTCGAAATCCCCTCACGGCCCTAGCGGAGGTCCGGTCGTCGTCGCTACCAGGTTGACCAGACCGAGACGATGCCTTGGCCCAACCATGCCGTGTCTATGGGCGGCTCACCCTTCGGCTCGCCTCCGTAGTTCCCTGCGAAGGAGTATGACGCATCTCACTTATCGTGGCTAGAAGTTCTTTTCACGTACGGAACGTGACCGGCTCGATTGAGAGCCCCAATTCGGCGAACTGACTGAGGGGCCGGTGGTAGCCGCGCTCGAGGTGGTGGATGCCCGAGATGGTGGACGGCCCGTCGGCGATGGCCGCCGCGATCACCGACGAGAACCCGGCCCTCACGTCGGGGACGTCCACCGCCGCGCCCCGCAACCGGGTGACCCCCTTGACCACAGCCGAATGGGTGGCGTTGGTGTCGTGGAACCGACACGACTCACCGCCCAGGCAGGTGCTGAACAGCTCTATCTCCGCACCCATCTGCTTGAGGGCATCGACGTAGACGAGGCGGTCCTCGTACACCGTCTCGTGCAGCACCGACATCCCGTCGGCCTGGGTGAACAACACGACCAGCGGGGTCTGCCAGTCGGTCATGAACCCGGGGTGGGTCTCGGTCTGCACCGCCGCGGGCCGCAAGCCGTGGGGAGCCGAAGCCTGGATGAAGTCATCGGTGATGGTGAACTGGGCGCCCATGCGGTTGAGGGTGGTGATGGCCGTCACCACCCGGTCCTGGGCGCAGCCGTGGACCCGCACCTCACCGCCGGTGACCAGGCCAGCGACCAGGTAGCTGAACGCCTCGTTGCGGTCACCGTCGAGCGAGGTCTCGGCCCCTCGCAGGCGCTCGACCCCATCGATGGTGAACTTGCGGCCGGGAGACATCTCGATTCGAGCCCCCATGCGCTGGAGGAACAAGGCCAGCTCGATCACCTCGGGCTCGGTGGCCGCACCGCGCAGCACCGTTCGCCCCTCGGCCAGCACCGCGCTGAGCAGCACGGTCTCGGTGGCACCGACGCTCGGATAGGGCAATTCGATCTTCGCCCCCCGCAGGCGTGCGGCCTTGGCCTTGATCCCGTCGTCGGTCACCTCGATCTCCGCGCCCAGCGCCCTCAGAGCATCGACGTGGAAGTCGACGGGCCGACGACCGATCTGGTCTCCACCTACGAAGGGGACGAACGCTTCCCCGTTGCGGTGTAGCAACGGGCCCAGCAGCAGGATCGGAATACGGTTGAGGCCGCTGAATGACAACGGCACCTCGGTGGTGACGCCGTCGTGGGGTTCGACCGTGATGGTGCCCGCCACCTGGTCGTGGTCCACCCCCACGCCCAGGGATCGCAGGATCTCAGTGGTGATGGCGACGTCGCCGACCTCGGGAACCCGCTTGATGGTGCTGGGACCCTCGCCCAGTACCGCAGCCACCATGTGCTTGGTGACGGCGTTCTTGGACCCGCGCACGAACACGTCCCCCCGCAGAGGACCCGACGGCGTGACCTTCCAAGCACCTACAACCATGGGGCAAGGCTAGGAGGTAGGACGGGACCAGAGCTCCCACACCCACGACCAACACCACATTTCCTTGTGGGTCTTGGCCAGATCCCGGCGGTTCTTCCACCTTCGCCCGTAGGCCTTCGGGTGCCACTCGTGGAACTGGACAAGAACGTGGTCGATGCGTTCGAGCCAGCCGGTTTCGGCCAGCCGGTCGAGCAGGTCGTACTCGCCGCCCTCGATGTTGACCTTGAGCACGTCGACGTGGGTGATACCCAGCTCGTCGAAGACCGCCACCACGTCTCGGATCTGGATCTCGGCTGTTTCACCTTGCCCGCCGTAGATGGTCGACCCCGCGTCGGACAGGTGCATCTCTGCGGTGGTGTCCGAAGCGCCGAGGCCATAGGGCAGAACGTGGAACCGCTCGTTGGTGCCGGGTCCTTCGAGAAGCTTGGCGACGGCTGGAGGCGCCGGTTCGAAGGCGTAGATGTTGGGTTCGTAGCGATCCCAGATGCCCTGGGACCACTCGGCCACATGGGCCCCGACGTCCACCACCACGCTCGAGTGATCCAGGGGGAAATCGGTACGGAGCTCGGGTGTGAGGACGCTGGCAACCAGGAACTCCACGAACGGGGTCCGGTAGTAGTTCTGGTCGAGCAGGTGGCGCACGCCCGGCGGAAGGTAGGGGTGCTTCCGGCGGCGATAGACAGTGCGCGGCGTCAGCACTGCCCGCTTGACCTGATACAGCGTTGGCATCTCGCCCATCCTCGCCGAACCTCGTGTTGGGCCGCGGAACCTATCAGTCCCCGACTCCTCAGATGCTGAACGGTGCCGGCATCACCAACGGGTCGGCGCCCCATAGCCTCTGGCCATGGCTGTTCCGCCCC
Organism: Microthrixaceae bacterium; assembly: GCA_016702505.1. Lineage (NCBI taxonomy): Bacteria > Bacillati > Actinomycetota > Acidimicrobiia > Acidimicrobiales > Microthrixaceae > Microthrixaceae bacterium. The sequence goes on along the minus strand of JADJDU010000010.1, from coordinate 69,963 downwards.
GACGACGAGACCCTGGCATCCTCTCGGAGCCCATCGACCTCGATGGTCCGGCCCGGCCTCGGCGACAGCATCCGGTGGTGGCGGCCAGGGCCGGGCTCGAGGTCAAGCAGCGGGGTACGCCCATCACCGGGACGGTGATCGGCGTGGTCAACGGGGTTCTCCAGGTCCGCGACCGCCGGGGATTCGAGCACCGCATGGCTCTGTTGCCGGGTGGGTTCGAGGTCGACGGCCGGGTTGTGACCCTGGTCCAACCCCGCGCCGCCGCCCCTGGCTCCCGACCGGCCGAGACGGCTCGCACTGCGTCGGGCTCGATCGCCGTTCCCAAAGCTCCGGCCCGAGTGGCCCGGGCCGGGAGGATCCTGGTCGAAGGCATTCACGACGCCGAACTGGTGGAGAAGGTCTGGGGCGATGACCTGCGGGTGGAGGGAGTGGTGGTCGAGCGCCTCGATGGGGCCGACCACCTCGACGAGGTGATCCGCGCCTTCGGGCCTCGGCCTGGCCGGCGGCTCGGAATCTTGTTGGACCACATGGTGGAAGGATCCAAGGAAGCCCGCCTGGCCGCCGGGGTCGCCGGACCTGACGTCCTGGTCACCGGGCATCCCTTCATAGACGTGTGGCAAGCGGTCAAGCCCGCGGTGGCCGGTCTGGCGGCATGGCCCGACGTGCCGCGCGGTGAACCGTGGAAGGAAGGCGTCCTGGCCCGCATCGGGTTCGGGGGCGAACCGTGGCAGTTCTGGAAGCAACTCCTGAGTCGGGTCGGCAGTTGGACCGATCTGGAGCCGCCCCTGATCGGGGCGGTCGAGGAACTGATCGACTTCGTGACCGAACCATCACCGGGCTGATCAGCTGAGCCTGAATTCGCCAGTTCTGCCGCTCCAGCTCGTCACACGGCCGAATGCCATTGGTGACCTCACAGATCGTCCGGCTCGGGGTCATCCATCGCTTCGAAACGGGCCGGGCTGACCATTCGCACCACGCCCAGCGCCGCCACCATGGCCACTCCCGACGCCGCGGTGACCACACCCATACCGGCCCGGTCGGCCAGCGGGCCCTGGATGGTGGCCCCGATCGGGTACACCACCCCCAAGGCCAAGAAGTAGAAGCTGAGCACCCGGGCCCGCAGGGCAGCGGGAGCCCGCAACTGGACGACGGTACCGATCCCCGACAGCACCGACATGTAGGCCGCTCCACACCGACGATTGCCACGGTTGCCCACAGCGAGCTCGGCGACAGCCCGTATGCAGCCAGCAGGATCGCCAGAACACCCAGGCTGACAATCAACATCCGGTATCGCCCGAACCTCTCGGCCAGCACCGGTAGGGCTAGGGCGCCCAGCACCGCTCCCACCCCCTGCGCGGTCACCAACCTGGCGGTGAGAGCGGCATCACCGTCGAAGTGGACTCGGGCCATGGCCGGTACCAGGGCGATGAAGGGAGAAGCCGTGAGCGCCACGATCGAGATGAACACGATGGCCGATCGGACCCCGGGCACCGACCAGGCCGTCACCGCCCCGACCCGGATACGGGTCCACAGCGCATCTTCGTCGGTTGGGCGCGGGGCCGGGGTCAGGCGCAAGGCCCGCAGGGCCAAGAGCATCACCGCGAACGACGCGGCGTTGACCGCGAACGCGCTGGCATAGGAACCGAGGCCGATGGCCAACCCGGCCAGGGCCGGCCCGACCACCCGGCCCATGTTCCATTGAGCCTGGCTCAGCGACATGGCTGCCAGCAGGTCTTCGCCCGGTACCAGGTCCGGGAGCATGGCCGAATAGGCCGGGAAGCCGAGCCCGGCCACGCACCCGGCGGCGAAGACCACCACGGCCAACAAGGGCGGTGATATCTGATCGGCGGCGGCCAACACGGCTAGGGCTCCAGCCGCGACCATCTGGGCCGCGGTCATGGCCAGCAACAGGCGACGACGGTCGAGGCGGTCGGCCAGTGCGCCTCCGATCGGCCCCAGCAGCCCCATGGGCAAGAAGCCGGCTGCGGCCACCAGGGCCGTCCAACCGGCCTGGTCGGTTCGCAGCGCCACCAGATCTCCGACCGCAACCGTTTCCATCCAGGTTCCGACGTTGGAGATCAGACCGGCCCACCACACCAGCGCGTAGTTGCGGTGACCGAGGGGCGCCAGGGACGAGCGCCAACCTCGGCGTCGCTGCGAGGGCGCGGTCACGATGTTCGGGGCGACCCGAAGGGCACTGCCGCCTCGCGCCGGCTCGGAACCAGGCCCACCCCGTGGGCCGCGGCCGCTGCCGCCCGGGCTGCCGAGCGGTCGCTCCAGGTTCGAAGCGGTGGCTGACGCGCCGCGCTGCGGGCCAGGGCGAAGCGAGCCAGCGCGGCCAGACCCATGCCCAGAGCCACCAGCCAGGTCGCGGCTGTACGCACGTCGGGAGCGGAGATCGTCACCACCGCCAAGGCCACCGCATAGGCCAGGGCCCCGGCTACCGCCTGGCGCTTGGCCAACCTCGCCGGGCCGTAAGCCAGGACCGTCTCGTCGACCCCGTCCGGAGGAGAGAACCGATCGCCTCCGCCGCTGACGCTGATCCGGCTGACACCAGGTCCGCCGACGGTCACCGCTCGTTCCGGGGGGGCCTCCATCAATCCGGCCGCGACGCTGAGGGCATCGGACCACGGGACCACGAGCGGTCCTTCGGCTCGGCGGGGCGCGGCCGATGCCACGGCCATGCCTCCGGGGGCGGCCAGGATGCAGAGCCCGTTGCGGGGGTCAGGGCCGTGAAGCTGCACCACGGCGCCCTGGGGGAACCAGGACAGAGGTGTTCCCACCAATTCCAACACGGCGTCGCTTCGTCCGGCGTCGCCCGCGATTCGCACACCCAAGGCCGCGGGGCGCAGCGACCGCCGGAGCCACACCGGGGTCACCGCCACAGGTCGCGATGGCCGGGCCAGAACCTGACGCTGGTATCGCCATCGGCGTCGGGCCAACAGGCCGGGAACGGTGCTGGCCAACCCGACCCCGACCAAGGCGATCAGCACCGGCGGCACCGTGGCCGGTTCTTCCAGCATGAGCTGGCATCGACAATCGCCGACCAGTCGGGCCTGGTAGCGGGTGCCGATGGCGTCGGATCCGGCCCGGCGCAACGCCTCTCGGGCGATCATCCACCGCCGGGTGCTCTGGTACTCGACCATCTCGGCGGTGTCGTCACCCACGTGGGCACCGACGGTGACCAGGACCGGAACCCCCGAGTTCCAGTCCCCCCGGGATCCTCCCGCACGACCCTGGACCACCAAGATGAGGGCGAGGGCGACCACCATCAGGACCGCCAGGATCATCTGGGACCCGCCCGGACGCCGAGTGAGTATCCGCTGAGACCAAGTCGAACGGTCCCCGGGGTTGGGCACTGCGGGCTCAGCCACGGGACCTCACATTGGGATCGAAGTCACCGGCCCCTGCCCGGAGGGGACGCAGGCTGCGATGAACCCTCATGGCATCGGCCGAGGACAGCTCGGCCAGTCCCACCCGAGCATCGACCACGGCTCGGGTGGCGGGCTCGACGATCGAACGCCCCGCCGGGGTGAGGGCGGCCAGGGTGGTTCGACGGTCGGTTGGGTGGGGCTGACGTTCGATGTAGCCCTGGCCTTCCAGACGGTCGACCAGGTTGGTGACGCTGGCTTGGTGAAGCATCAGACGCTCCCCCATCTTGCCCAGCGGAAGGCGTCCCTCCCGGCTGAAGTGGAGCAGGATCAGCACCTCATAGCGGGCGAAGGAGAGGTCCCAGGGCCTCAGGGCCTCATCGACCCGGGCCAGCAGGATCTGTTGGGCCCGCATGATGGAGGTGGCCGCCTGCATGGCCTCCACCTGATCCCATCGAAGCTCCCATTGGCGGCCGGCCTCCTCGATGGGGTCGAACGGGAGCGGACGGCGCATGGCCAGGGAGGCTAACGCTCCCGGACCGCCCAATGGTCGGTCGACAAATAGTTTGATTTCCAAGTATTCTGGGTTGGTGAGCTCCACCTCCGCCGAACCCGCCCAAACCGCCCTCCACCGACCGGTGAACCCGGTGAGGTTCGTCACCGCCGCCAGCCTGTTCGACGGCCACGACGCGTCGATCAACATCATGCGGCGAATCCTCCAAAGCCAAGGCGTCGAGGTGATCCACCTCGGCCACAACCGTTCGGTCGACGAGGTGGTCGACGCAGCCGTGCAAGAAGACGTCCACGGCGTGGCCGTCAGCTCCTACCAGGGCGGCCACAACGAGTACTTCCGCTACCTGATCGACCGTCTCGATGCCCGGGGTGCCGGCCACGTCAAGGTGTTCGGCGGTGGCGGCGGCGTGATCATCCCCAGCGAGATCGCCGCGTTGCAGGCCTACGGCGTGTCTCGGATCTTCTCGCCTGAGGACGGCCAAACCCTGGGCCTACCGGCCATGGTCAACCAACTGGTCGCCGACTGCGACCACGACCTGGCCGACCGCGTGCCAGCAGACCTCACCGCCCTGATGGGAGGTGACCACACCGCCCTGGCCCGGGTGATCACCGCCATCGAAGCGGGCCGCCTACCCGAAACCCTCCTGAACGAGTTGAGGGCCACGGCCGCGGCCCGCGCCGTTCCGGTGCTCGGGATCACCGGAACCGGTGGCTCGGGCAAGTCCTCGCTCACCGACGAACTGATCGGACGGTTCCGCCTCGACTACGAGGACAAGCTGTCCATCGCCGTCATCGCCGTTGACCCCACCCGCCGCAAGGGAGGCGGAGCCCTTCTCGGCGACCGCATCCGCATGAACGCCATCCATGGCGGATCCGTCTACTTCCGGTCGCTGGCCACCCGCACCGCCACCACCGTGCCGCCCGGCATCGACGACATCGTGGCGGCCACCAAGGCCGCCGGCGCCGACCTGGTGATCGTGGAGACCCCGGGCATCGGCCAAGGCGACGCCGCCGTCGTGGACCACGTCGACCGGTCCCTCTACGTGATGACACCGGAGTTCGGAGCCGCCAGCCAGCTCGAGAAGATCGACATGCTCGACCATGCCGACCTGGTGGCGATCAACAAGTTCGACCGACGGGGAGGGGCCGATGCCCGGCGAGACGTGGCCCGCCAGCTCCTACGAAACCGCGAGGACTTCGGTGCCTCACCCGAGGACATGCCGGTGTTCGGAACGGTTGCGTCACGGTTCAACGACGACGGCGTGACCGCCCTCTACCAGGAGCTGCGCACCCTCCTGGTGCCCCACGGGCTCCCCGCCCACCCGATGACCGCAGGCCTGGCTCCGGTCACGGTGCGGGTCTCCTCGGCTGACACCGCCGTGGTACCGGCGGCGCGCAGTCGGTACCTGGCCGATGTGGCCGACACGGTTCGTGACCACCACCTCCAGGTGAACGTCCAAGCCGACGTTGCCCGCCAGCTACAACAGGTCCGCGCCGTTCGAGCGATGCTCGGCGAACAGCCCAACGGCACCGAGGTAGACCGGCTGGGCGGCCTGGAAGCCGACCTGGATCACCGCCTCCATCCCCAAGCCCGGGCCCTGCTGGCGGACTGGCCCGCCACCATCGCCGCCTACACCGGCACCGGCACCGAGGCCGACCAGTCGAATCCCGCCCATCCAACACTGCACAAAGCCTCCCTGTCGGGCACCCCCGTACCCCGGGTGGCCCTCCCCCGACTGCACGACCACGGCGACCTGCTGCGCTTCTTGTGGCTGGAGAACCTCCCGGGCCGCTTCCCGTTCACGGCTGGGGTGTTCCCGTTCAAACGGGACAACGAACGACCGGCCCGCATGTTCGCTGGCGAGGGCGACGCCTTCCGCACCAACAAGCGGTTCCATCTGCTGTCGGCAGGCCAGCCCGCCACTCGGCTTTCCACCGCCTTCGATTCGGTGACCCTTTACGGCTTCGACCCCGACGAACGCCCCGACATCTACGGCAAGGTCGGCAACGCCGGGGTGTCCATCGCCACCCTCGAAGACATGAAGGTGCTCTTCGAGGGGTTTGACCTGTGCGACCCCACCACCTCGGTGTCGATGACCATCAACGGACCGGCCCCGACCATCTTGGCCATGTTCTTGAACACCGCCGTCGATCAACGGCTCGACGCCTTCGAAGCCATCGAGGGAAGATCTCCGACCGCCGAGGAAGCTGGCGAAGTCCGGTCCTGGGTGCTGGCCAACGTCCGCGGCACCGTCCAAGCCGACATTCTCAAAGAGGACCAGGGCCAGAACACCTGCATCTTCTCCACCGAGTTCGCCCTCGGGATGATGGCCGACATGCAGGAGTGGTTCATCGACCACCAGGTCCGCAACTTCTACTCGGTGTCGATCTCGGGCTACCACATCGCCGAAGCCGGCGCGAACCCGATCACCCAGCTGGCCTTCACATTGGCCAATGGGTTCACCTACGTGGAGGCCTACCTGGCTCGGGGCATGGACGTGGACGACTTCGCCCCAAACTTCTCGTTCTTCTTCTCCAACGGCATGGACCCCGAGTACACCGTGCTGGGACGGGTGGCCCGACGGATCTGGGCGGTGGCCATGAGGGACCGCTACGGCGCCAACGAGCGCAGCCAGAAGCTCAAGTACCACGTGCAGACCTCGGGCCGTTCCCTCCACGCCCAGGAGATGGACTTCAACGACATCCGCACCACCCTCCAGGCCCTCATCGCCATCTACGACAACTGCAACAGCCTCCACACCAACGCCTACGACGAGGCCGTCACCACCCCCACCGACGAGTCGGTCCGCCGGGCCCTGGCCATCCAACTGATCATCAACGAGGAGTGGGGGCTGGCCCTCAACGAGAACCCCAACCAAGGGTCGTTCGTGATCGACGAGCTGACCGACCTGGTCGAAGCCGCGGTGTTGGCGGAGTTCGACCGGCTGGCCGCACGAGGCGGTGTGCTCGGGGCCATGGAGACCGGCTACCAGCGGGGCCGGATCCAAGACGAATCCCACGACTACGAGATCCGCAAGCACGAAGGCACCCTGCCGATCATCGGGGTCAACACCTTCACCCGGGCCGCCGACGCCCCCGGCGACCGCTCAACCGAGGACTCGATGGCAACCGATGGTCCCCCCGTGGCCTTGGCCCGCTCCACCGAGGAGGAGAAGCGTTCCCAGCTCGACCGCCTGGAACGGTTCCACGTCGACCACAGCGCCGAGGCCACCGCAGCGCTTACCCGACTGCGAGAGGCGGCACTGGCCGGAGAGAACCTGTTCGCGGTGCTCATGGATGCCACCCGCAGCGCCAGCCTCGGCCAGATCACCCACGCCCTCTTCGAAGTTGGAGGCCGATACCGCCGAAACGTGTGAGGCGGACCTCGGCGATAGCTTGACCCGATGGGTCGAGACATCCCCCTCGGGCGCATCGCCGGCATCAAGGTCGGCATGAACGTGAGCGTCCTGCTCATCGCCGGCCTCAACGCTTGGGTGCTGGCCGATAACAACTTCCCCATCCAGGTTCCGGGTTTGACCACCACCGACTACTGGGTGGCGGGCGTAGTGGCCGCGCTGGCGTTCTTCGTCTCGCTGCTCGTGCACGAGATGGGCCATGCCTTGGTGGCCCGGGAGGAAGGCATCGGGGTGAAGGGCATAAGCCTGTGGTTGCTGGGCGGAGTGGCCCGCCTCGAGTCGTCACCGCAAACCCCCGTGCCGAGTTCCGCATCGCCGTCGTCGGCCCCCTGGCCAGCGCCGCCTGCGGCGCCTTCCTGATCTCGGTCGCCTACGTTCTGCCCGACACCGGGCGGTGGGACCTGGCCGGCACCGCGTCGGCGTGGCTCGGGGTACTCAACTTGATATTGGCCGGCTTCAACCTCCTGCCGGCTGCCCCCCTGGACGGGGGCACGGTTCTCAGCGCCCTCATCTGGTGGCGCACCGGAAGCCAAAGCGCCGGCAAGGTCTGGGCCGCCCGCAGCGGGGTGGCCGTGGGCCTCGGACTGGCGTGGTACGGCCTGGGGGACCTGCGGGCCGAGGACAGCGACGGGTTCGGCATCTGGATCCTGGCCGTCGGCGGGTTCATCGCCATGAACGCCTGGCAGGCCCTGCGCTCGGCGCCGCTGTACTCGTTGCTGGAGGGGGTGCGGGTGAGCAACGCCATGTACGCCAACCCGCCTACCGCCCGTGCCGAAGACACCGTCGCCGACTTCTTGCGCACCCTGCCGCGCGACACCCGCCACCAGGCCTACCCGGTGATCGCCGACCACGGTCGGGTGGTGGGGCTGTTGACGGCCAACGCCATCCGGGCCGTCCCCGCCGAAAAGTGGGAGGCCCTACGCAACTCCGACCTGGCCTTCCCGCTCAACCGTCTCACCGTGGTTCGGGCCGATGAGCCCCTCTTGACGGCCGTGCAGCGCATAGACAGCGGAGACATCAGGACCGGGCTGGTGGTGGACGACCACGGTCGAACGATCGGCACCGTCGACGCCCGTGCCCTATATGACACCGCCGAGACCCGACGGGGCCAACTCGCCCCCTCCGGCAGAGGCTGACACCGGCACTAGGTTTCGGACCCATGTCCGACACCACCGCTGCACTGCCCACCTACCACCGCCAAGGAGACGTCGCCATCGTCACCCTCGACGACGGCAAGGCCAACGTGATCTCAACTGCGGTGGTCGACGCCCTCAACGCCCACATGGACCGGGTGGAGACCGAGGGAGCCCGGGCGCTGGTGATCGTCGGACGCCCCGGGAAGTTCAGCGCTGGATTCGACCTGAGCGAGATGACGGCCAACGTCGAATCCATGCGGGCCCTGGTGGTCCACGGCGCCCGGTGGCTGATGCGGCTGTACGGGTTCGGCGTGCCGACGGTGGCGGCCTGCACCGGGCACGCCCTGGCCGCCGGAGCGTTGACCTTGTTGAGCTGCGACGTGCGGATCGGTGCCGATGTCCCGGCCAAGATCGGCCTCAACGAGGTGGCCATCGGCATGGCCCTCCCCAAGTTCGCGGTGGAACTGGCCCGTGAACGGGTCCCGGCCCACGAGTTGGGCGAGGCCACGCTCGGAGCCCGGGTGTACGACCCGGCCGGGGCCGTGGCCGCCGGTTACCTGGATCGGGTGGTGGCCGAAGCCGACCTGGTGGATGCCGCCGTCGCCGAAGCCGAACGACTGGGGGCGTTGCGCACCGGCGCCTACGCCCTGACCAAGCTCAACTTGAGGGGTGCTCTCATCGAGCAGCAGCTGGCCACGGTCAAGGCCGACATGGACACGGTGGACATGCCCAAGGTCTGAGCCCCGATCCGCCGAACGGGTTGGGCCGATCAGGCCGGGCGGGTCAGGATCCGCATGGATCCGACCGCACGTCGTTCCACGAACCCGTCCTGGAGGGACCTCACGTAGATCTCATAGGGCGGGCGGCCGCCATCGGCAGGATCGGGGAACACGTCGTGGATGCACAACGTGCCGCCCGGCGCCACGTGCGGGGTCCACAGGTCGTAGTCGCGGTGGGCCGGTTCCGAACCGTGACCGCCGTCTATGAACAACAACGCCAGCGGTGTCGACCAGAACCGTCCGACGGTGGGCGAGTCCCCGACGACGGCCACCACCGATCCCTCCAGCCCGGCGTCGAACACGGTCCGACGGAACCGGGGCAAGGTGTCCATGCGCCCCACCTCGGTATCGACCAGGTCCGGTTCGTGCCACTCCCATCCGGCCTGGTTCTCCTCCGACCCCCGATGGTGGTCCAAGGCGAACAGCACCACACCGGCAGCCTGAGCTGCCGCCCCCAACCACACCGAGGACTTGCCGCAGTACGAACCGATCTCCAGCAGCGGGGCGTCAGGCACCGCGGCGGTGGCTTCCATCGCCGCGACCCACAGGGAGTCGCCCTCATCTGTAGGCATGAAACCTCGGGCTCCGACCGCCGCCAGGCGGACGCCGGCGGCCATGTCCGTCTCGGGGTCAGGAAGGATCTGGTCGGTCACGAGCCGAGACGCTATCTACGGCCCGCCCCGTCACCGCAGTCGGGGATGGGGACGACACCGAGGAGCATGCCCAGACCGGCCTCCCACGGAGGCACCCACTCGTCCACGAAGATCACCGTCCACGTGCCGGCCAGGTGCTTCGAGTAAGAGATCTGGTTGGTGGCCAGGTACCACTCCAGGTTGGCCACGTTGTTGGCCAGCTTGTTGTCCAAGACATAGGTGGATGGCTGCTCGACCAGCATCGTGCACTCGAGGTCGTCGAAGCGGGGAACCGCGAACGACGAAGCCTTGATCCGGCCACCGGACTGGTAGGTGATCTGGGTTCCGGCCAGGTCGGTCACCACGTACTCGACGTCGTTCTCCTCCAGCAGCCGGATCACGTCGTCGGTCCCAGGTGCGGCAAGAAAGCGAACGTCGGTGCCACTGACCTCGTTCATGCCCGAGATGCCCCACGACGTGGAAGCGGCGGCCAGCACCGCGACCACCAGGGCCACCGCGGCCGGTGGCACGGCCCGGGGAGACGGCACCAGGCCGGCCAGCAGCAGGGCCATGGCCGGGAGCATGGGGTACAGGTAGCGAGGGTCGGCCCCGACCGTTCCCGTGTTGTTGGCCAACGGGTACAAGATCAAGTATCCGATCACCATCACCGCTGGCAGGCTGGCTCCCGTGGATGGATGGCGACTGAGAGCCACCGCCACCGCGGCCAACAACACGATCACGGCCACGAACCGGGCCATGGGCACGAGGGTGCGGTCCGGGTCCCACGGGGTCTCGAGCCCGAGGAGGACGGCCAGCTTGGCGATGCCCTCGCCGAACCGTCCAGGAGCATCGGATCCGAGGCTGGCGGGTTGGCGCAGCGAACTGAAGGCGTGGATCACGTTCCACACGATCCAGGGTGCAGCACCGATGACCGCCCCCACCAGAACCCGGGTCCAGTGATCGAGCCGTCCAGCATCGCGAAACAGCACCCAAGCCAACGCCGGCAGCCCCACCAGCAAGAGCAGCGGGCTGACCCACCAACCGACACCCAGGGCCACGCCCAAGCCCACGAGTTCGCGACGGGTGAGGGCCTCTCGGGCCGGGTCGACGCGGCCAGCGTGGTGGAGGTGATGGTCCAGTCGGGCCACCAGCCAAACGATCAGCGCCGCGGCCACGATGGCCGCCCCGTAGAAGCCGCGTTCCTTGGTCGACTGCCACACCCCGCCAGCCGGACCCAGCCACAACAGGATCGGGGCGGCTAGCTGGCCGGCCCGCGTCGGCACCACCCGCCGGGCCGCTCCCCACACCAGCAGGCACGCCACCAGGTGCAGCACCACCGGCACGATCTTGAGCTGAAGGGTCCCGCTCCCGAACAGCTGGTGTACGACAGCGACCAGGGCGGTCTCGGGGGTCCCGCCGTAGGGCTGCCCCGGGAAGAACACCGATGGTTCACGAAAGAAGCTGTGGGCGGCCAGTCCGGCGGCAGCTTCGTCCAGGTCGATGTATCCCAGTGGCCCGGTGAGAAGGTTCCATCGCTGCACGATGCCGATCACGAAGGCCACGCCCAAGATGGCGACCTCGACCAACGTCGGGGCTGGACCCAGCTCCCGCGGAGGACGGTCGGTGGGATAGCCGATCCCCTTCCCCGTCGCCCGAGCGGCGCGCGCCAAGACCTCCTGTTCGAGCCCCTGGGGTGGTGTGGTGATCGTCACGGTGCCTGCGTCCCCTCCGCGCCGTCGCCGATCAGCCGTTCATCGGGGTCTTCTGAGCGTGGGTGAGGGCCTCGGCCGCTTCCAGCTCCTCGATGTCCTCGTCGTAGGGGGTGTGATGGTGCGGGCCGAACATGATCTTGTCCAAGAACATGTACTTGAGCACCCACAGCACACCGAATCCGGCGATGTTGGCGAGCTGGACGGCGAAGGGGTTGCCGTGGCGGAGCTCGGGGACGGTCGGGTCCTTGGTGGCCGTCGCCACCAGCACCACGAAGAGCGTGGACAGACCCAGTCCGGCGATGGTGAACAGCCAGAACGGCAGAACCTCACGGCGCATGTGGGCTCGGCCCCGTTTCCCCCACACCCAGTACTTGTTGAGGAGAAAGGCCGGGACCGACACCACCGACACCGCCACCACGTTGGACACGCCTGAGCGCCACTCCAAGACGTGCAGCATCAGAGCCAGCAGGAGCTGGGTGGCGACGACGCCGAACCCAGATGTTGCCACGTAGCGGATGGCCCGCCGGCCCGGCTCACTGCGGGCATGGGCGTAGAGGGCGGAGGGACTCAGGTTCACGAAGACCCGATCGTAGGCTGAGACGACGGTCACCCCACAGTCATCGGCCGATCGGCGGCCCGAGTGAAGCCCCGGTGACCACTGCTCTAGCCTGCCCGGCGACCGGCGACCACCGCCCGGCACACACCACCAGGGGAAGTTCTCCGTTGTCGATGCAACCTGCCCGAACCTTCTACCGCACCGCGCTCGCCACCGTGGCGGCTGCGGGGATCTTGTTGATCCCAGGGTGCAGCGACGATGCATCCACCGACACCTCGGACACCGGCTCGAATCGTTCGACCACATCCTCCTCCACCACCCAAGCGGGCGATGCCGACCCTGCCGATCACGGCATCGGGAAGGTCAAGGCCACCGAGGTGGCCGAGTTGACCGAGCCCATCGCCCTGGTTGTGCGCCCAGGCGACGCACAGCTGTGGGCCGCCGAGAAGGCCGGTACCGTCCGACGCCTCGAGGTTGAGGACGACGGCACCCTCGATCCTGCTCCCGATCCGGTGTTGGACCTGTCGGACGAGACATCGTTGGACATGGAGCAGGGCCTGCTCGGGATGGCGTTCTCCACCGACGGTGCGACCCTGTTCGTCAGCTACACCGACCTGGACGGCACCAGCACCGTGGCCGCCTACGACGTGACCGAGGACGACGATGGAACAACAGTCGACCCCGACACCCGCCAGGTGTTGCTGACCCAGGCCCAGCCCTTCTCCAACCACAACGGCGGCCACCTGCTCGTCGACTCCGACAACCAGCTCTGGCTGGGCCTGGGCGACGGTGGGTCCGGCGACGACCCCGACAACAACGCCCAGGACCCCGACACCCTGCTGGGCAAGCTGATCAGGGTCGACCTGAGCGGAGACGAGGACCACGAGATCGTCGCCCTCGGGCTGCGCAATCCGTGGCGCTTCGACATAGACCCCCAGGATCAGGTGATGTGGATCGCCGACGTCGGCCAGAACGCCATCGAAGAGGTGAACCGCATCGCGCTGGCCGATCTGGACGGTGCCGACTTCGGATGGAGCGGATACGAGGGCCCCGAGCCCTACCTGGAGGGCGACGACCGTCGCCCCTCCGATGCCGTGGCGCCGGTCTTCTCCTACCACCACGACGACGACCTGGGCGGTTGCTCGGTCACCGGAGGCGTCGTATATCGGGGCACGAACCTGGTCGGCCTCGACGGCGCCTACCTGGTGTCTGACTATTGCACCGGCTGGGTCCAGGCCCTGCTCGTAGGTGAAGACGACGCCATCGAGGCGGTAGACCTCGGCCTGCACATCCCGAGTCCCTCCTCGTTCGGCACCGACCAGGACGGCAACGTCTATGTGCTTTCGCTGGAAGGAACAGTGTTCAGGTTGGACCCCGCCTGATAGCGGTAGACGTTGGTTTCGCGCGGTTCGAAGCCGAGCCGACGGTAGAGCCGGTTGGCGGCCTCCCGGCTGGGACGCGATGTCAGGTCCACCGACCGGGCCCCGTGCTGGGCGGCCAGGTCCAGGGCGAAGCGGTTGAGAGCATCCCCCACACCCTGGCCGCGGGCGTCGCCGTCTACGACCACGTCTTCGATCCACGCCCGCATTCCGGTCGGGATGCGGAACAGGACCAGCGTCAGCGAGCCCAGGATCGTCCCATCGTCGCCACGAGCCACCAGCAGGTGGGTGGCGGGAGACGCCACGATCTCTGCCAGTTCGACAGCACCGGGAGGCGGGGCCGAGCTGGAGAGCTGGGGCGTGAGGCGGACGAAGGCTTCCACCAGTTCGTCGGTGGTCTGGTCTGCGATCTCTACCTGTACGGCCACGGTCGCCGAGCGTAGGCCGGTAGCGTGGGCCCCGTGAGCCCGATCCGTTGGATTCACCACCCCGAGCTGCGCCGACCAGTGCTGGTGACCGCTTTCGAGGGTTGGAACGATGCCGGAGACGCCGCGTCGGGAGCGGTCCGGTGGCTGATCCACCGCCATGGGGCCGAGCAGGTCGCCACCGTCGACTCCGAGGAGTTCTTCGACTTCACCTCCACCCGACCGGTTGTGCGCCAGGCCGAGACCGGCGAGCGCCAGATCCTGTGGCCCGACACCGAGCTGTGGTCGGCGGTCACCGACACCGACCGCGACCTGGCGGTCCTGGTCGGCCAGGAGCCGCACCTGCGGTGGCGTACCTGGACACGCGCCGTGCTCGACCTGGTATCGGCGCTGGACGTTTCCTTGGTGATAACCCTGGGTGCGCTGTTGTCGGACATCCCCCACACCCGCCCCACCATGGTCACCGGCACCGCCGACGACCCCGAGTTGGCGGCCCGCCTCGGCCTGGTCCGCTCCACCTGAGGGACCGACCGGGATCGTCGGGGTCCTGGGCGCCGCCTTGCGCGAGGCCGGCGTCCCCACGGTGTCGTTGTGGGCGTCGGTCCCCACCTATGTGTCCGGTGCCCCATCACCCAAGGCCACGCTGGCCTTGGTGGAGCGGGCCGCCCGGGTGATCGGGGTGCAGCTACCGACCACCGACCTCGAGATCGCCAGCGCGGCCTACATCCGCCAGATCGACGAGCTGGTCGCGTCCGACGACGACACCGCCGCCTACGTCTCGGACCTGGAAGCCGCGGCCGACGACGAACCTACCGCCGAGGTGGACGACACCGACCCGGGGGCGCTGGTCGAAGAGGTCGAACGTTTCCTGCGCGGTGACTGATCAGGTCAGGAAACGGCGTGGGCCAGGGCCCGCTCCAACTCGGCCCGCACACCCCGTTCCTCCACCAGCGATCCATCGCGGTGGGTGACGTAGAAGGCGTCGATCATGAGATCCCCGAGCGTGTGGATCTTGGCCACCCGTACGTCCAGATCGAGCTCAGCGAAAGCCCGTAGGACCCGGTACAGCTGTCCGATGCGATCGGGGGCGGTCACCTCGACCACCGTCGCCGACATCGAGGCGGCATCGTCGAAGCGGATCGAGGGGGGCGGCATGCCGACCCTGGACTCGCCCCGAGAGTAGGTGGCGATCCGATCGGCCAGCCTGGCCTCGATGGCCAGCCGGTGATCGAGCGCGGATCGCAGGTCGGCTTCCACCCGTTCCCAGGCGATCATCGACCCGAACCGGGACTCGACCCGGAACCGTTCCAGGGCCATCCCGTCTCGGGCGGTGGCGTCGGCGGTCAACACGTCCAGACCGTGCAGGGCCAAGACCCCGGCAGCCCGAACGAACAGACCGGGTTGGTCGGGGGCCACCAGCTCCAGCGTGTCGCCCTCACCCAGAATGGAGATCTCACCGCCAGCCAGGAGGCTTCGTTGGCGTTCGTCGGGGAACTCCTCGGTGACCAGCACCGAGAGGTCCCCGCCCGCGAGCTGGTGATCGACCCGGCGGACCAGTTCCCGGACCAGATCCGCCTTCCACCGACCCCAGGCCGCGGGCCCGGTGGCCAGCGAATCGGCCTCGGTCAGGGCGGCCAGCAGTTCGAGGGTGACCCGATCCCCGACGGCGTCGGCCACGGCGTGGATGGTGGCGTCGTCGGAGAGGTCCCGACGTACGGCCACGTCGGGCAACAGGAGGTGATGGCGGATCAGGGCTCGGAGGACGTCGATCTCTTCCTCGGAGTACCCGAGACGAGGGCCGATCTCATCCATGAGCTCGATTCCCACCTCGGTGTGGTCACCGGGACGGCCCTTGCCGATGTCGTGGAACAAGGCGCCGAACAACAACAGGTCGGGACGGGTCACCCGACCGGCCAGGGCCGAGGCGTTGGCACAGGTTTCGAGGAGGTGCCGGTCCACGGTGAAGCGGTGGTAGGCGTTGCGTTGAGGGCGGTTGCGAACGCCGTCCCATTCGGGGATGAAGCGCCCCCATAGACCGACGTGGTCGAGGGCTTCTATGACGGCCACGGCGTCGTGACCGCAAGACAGCAGGTCGACGAATCGAGTGCGGGTGTCTTCGTTCCAGGTCTCCCCCGCCGCCGGTGTGATCCCCCGGTCAGCCAGGCGTTCGAGGGAATCACGGGCGATCCGAGCCCGCTTGCGAGCGGCCAGGATGGCGGTGTCCAGAACCTGGTTGGGGTGTACCGCTGGGTCGTTGCTGGCTTCGAGGTGGACCTGCCCACCTCGAACCACGAGACCCGGCGCGCGGTCGCGGCTGCGCCAGCCCAACAGGCTGGTCCCGGTGGAACCGGCCAATCCGACTCGGTCCCAGGTCTCATCGGCGATCCAGGCCACCGTGCTGGCGGCATCGGCGATCGAGGACATGAGACCATCGGCGTCGGTGCCCAGGGCCTTGCCCACCGCGTCCTGCTGGTCCAACGTCAGCCTGTCGCCGGCCTTGCCGGTGGCGCGGTGGAGCTCGACTCGGGCCGAGAACAGGACCTCTTCAGCCTGGCTCAACTCTTGGGGGTCGGCATGATCGAGCACCGATCGGGCGATCTCGGCCCAGCGCAGGGCGTGGATGTCTCGCAGACCGCCACGGCCTTCCTTGAGGTCGGGCTCGAGCAGATAGGCGACCTCTCCGAACCGGGCCTGGCGGGCCATAACCGATTGCCGAAGCGTGGCCAGGTTGCGCTTGGCCCGCTTGCGCCACCGTTCCAGCGCCATCTCGGCCAGCGAGAACGTGAGCTCGGCATCGCCGGCCAAGTGGCGGATGGTCAGCAACGACGTGGCGGTGTCGAGATCCTCGCTGGCCAGCGCCAGCGCGTCGGACACGGTCCGCACCGAATGACCGAGCTTCAGACCCTGATCCCAGATCGGATACCAGATCTGCTGGGCAACCTCGGCTGGGGGTTGCTTGCCTCGGTGGAGCAGAAGCAGATCCAGATCCGAACCTGGGGCCAGGTCTCCTCGCCCGTAACCTCCGACCGCCACCAGAGCCAATCCCGATGGGTCAGCGCTGCCGGCGGCGGTTTCGAACTGGGCCGTGAGCCAGTCGTCGACCTCCGTTCGCCAAGCCTCGGCGAACCTTCGACCCCTCAGGGTCTGGTCATCGAGGAGACGGTCACGGATGGCGGCGAGGCTCACGGTTTAATTCCTTTCTTGGGTACTGGGGCCTAGACGGCCTCGGCTCCCTGCTCTCCGGTACGGATCCGTTGCACGGTGTCCACCTCGGTCACCCAGATCTTCCCGTCACCGATCTTGCCGGTGCGGGCCGACTCGGTGATGGCGCTCAACAAGGCGTCGACCTCGTTGTCGTCCACCACTAGGTCGAGGCGGATCTTGGGAACGAAGTCCACCTTGTACTCGGTGCCTCGGTAGACCTCGGTGTGGCCGGCCTGACGGCCGAAGCCCTGGACCTCGGTGACGGTGATGCCGTTGGCTCCGGCGGCCTTGAGGGCCTCCTTCACCTCGTCGAGCTTGAACGGCTTCACGATTGCGGTGATCAGCTTCATGGTTGGAAATCCTCTCGCAGTGACGGGGCGCTGGGGGCGCTCACAGGGCGTTGTAGGCGGTCTCGGCGTGGAGGACCTGGTCGAGGCCGATGTCCTCGGTCTCTCGTCGACCCGCAGGCCGATGGTCAGGTCGATCACCTTGGCGATCACGAAGCCGCCGACCAGGGCGAAGACGAACACCGCAGCCGAGGCCACGACCTGGTCGATGAGCAGGTCGGCGTTGCCACCGTCGATCAGCAGACCGGCGGGGATGACCTCGTTGATGGCCGGGTCGGCGAAGAAGCCGAGGGCGATGGAGCCGAACAGGCCGCCGACCAGGTGGACGGCCAGCACGTCGAGGGCGTCGTCGAGCTTGGCCGCTTCCTTGATGGCCAGGGCCAGGTAGCAGACCACGCCGGCGAGGAAGCCGACGATGAGGGCGGGCATGGTGCCCACGAAACCGGCGCACGGGGTAATGGCGACCATGCCGGCCACGGCTCCCGAAGCGGCACCGAGGGTGGTGACGTGCTTGCCCTTGATCTTCTCCACGATCAGCCAGCCCAACATGGCAGCGGCGGGAGCGACGATGGTGTTGAGCAGGGCCTGGGCGGCGACGCCATTGGCACCCAATGCGGAACCGGCGTTGAAGCCGAACCAGCCGAACCACAGAATGCCGGTACCCATGAGGGTCCAGGGCAGAGCGTGGGGCGGCATCGGTTCCTTGCCGTGGCCCTTGCGGCTACCGATCACCAGCAGCACACCGAGGGCGGCGGCACCGGCGTTGATGTGCACCACCAGGCCTCCGGCGAAGTCCCATGCACCCATCTCGGCGATCCAGCCGCCGGCGAAGGCCCAGTGGGCGACCGGGGCGTAGATGAGGATCAGCCACAGCCCGATGAACGCGGCGTAGCCGGCGAACTTGAGCCGATCGGCGGTGGCACCGGTGATCAGGGCGGGGGTGATGATGGCGAAGGTCATCTGGAAGCTCAAGAAGAGCGTGTCGGGGATACCGAGACCGAAGATCGAGTCGGTCGCACCCACTCCCTTGAAGCCGACCAGATCGAAGTTGCCGATCCAGCCGCCGTCGCCCAGGTTGCCGAAGGCGAGGGAGGCGCCGAGCACCACCCACAGCACGGCGAGCAGGCCGATGGCGAAGAAGTTCTGCATGAGCATGGCCAGGAAGTTCTTCGAGCGGACCATGCCGCCGTAGAAGAACGCGAGGCCGGGGGTCATGAACAACACCAATGCGGTGGAGATCAGGACCCAGGCGATGTTGCCTTCCATTGGATGTACCTTTCGGGACGGAGGGGTCGGGACTGACGCTGAGCACTCTGCTCACTTGCCATTTCCCGACCGTTCCCGAACTGTTTCGGTCTGGTGAACCGATGTTTCGGCACTGTGAACAGCCCCGACCCTCTCCCAAAAGCCCAGGTCAGGGGCGTCCCTCAGCGATGGGCCCAGGCGTCGCTGGTATCGGCGAGCAGATCCACCTCGGCCGCCAGCTGACCGTCGCGTAGGTCCGCAATCGTCACCCGTTCCAGCACGGCCCGGAGATTGGCCCGTACCGCGATCCACGCCCGTTGCAGAACAGCCAGGTCATCGGGGTAATCGAGGGCATCGGGCCGCACGCCACGGACATCGGCCAGCGGCCCCTCGACCGCTCGGATCACGTCGGCCATGGTGATCTGCTGGGGTTCACGGCTCAGCCGATATCCCCCTTCGGCCCCACGGACGCTCGACACGAGACGGCTGCGTTTGAGGTCGGCCAGGATGTGTTCGAGGAACTTGGCCGGAATGTCTTGGGCATCGGCGATGGCCTGGCGGGTGAGAGGATGCGGCTGGGAACCGTCGTCGGGGAAGGCACGGGCCAGCTCGATGGCGGCTCGCACCGCGTAGTCGACCTTGGCCGTGGTTCGCACCCGGTCAGCCTTCGTCGAACCGACGCCAGCCGGCGTCGGTGATGGAGCGGGGCTCGAAGAAGATGCAGTGGTCGGGGCAGGCGAAGGGAGCCTTCTCGTTGGCGTCGACGCGGCAGCGCTGCACCTGTTCGCCTCCAGCCCCGCCCGACACGGTGCGGGTGGAGTAGTGAC
The DNA here is from genome assembly GCA_016702505.1 of Microthrixaceae bacterium. Taxonomy (NCBI): domain Bacteria; kingdom Bacillati; phylum Actinomycetota; class Acidimicrobiia; order Acidimicrobiales; family Microthrixaceae; species Microthrixaceae bacterium. The sequence continues at coordinate 50,421 of JADJDU010000010.1, read as the reverse complement.
GGCAGTCCTGGCGCACACCCATGGTCCCCAGCTTCCCACGCGCGCCGCCCGATATGGTGCGCCCGTGGAAACCGATGGCGCCGTGGTGTCGTGTTCGGGCCTGCGAAAGGCGTTCGGCTCCACCCAGGCCTTGAGCGACCTGGACCTACAGGTCGGCCCCGGCGAGGTGCACGGCTTCTTGGGACCCAACGGCGCTGGCAAGTCGGTGACCCTGCGAATCCTGTTGGGCCTCTTGCGGGCCGACTCGGGCACAGTCCGCTTGTTCGGTTCCGATCCCTGGCGCAACGCGGTGAACCTCCATCGACGCCTGGCCTACGTCCCCGGGGAGACGAACCTGTGGCCCAACCTCACCGGCGGAGAGATCATCGACGTTCTGGCCGACCTGCGCGGTGGTGTCGACCAGCGACGCCGAGACGAGCTGATCGAGCGGTTCTCCCTCGATCCCACCAAGCGGGCCCGGACCTACTCCAAGGGCAACCGTCAGAAGGTGGCACTCATCGCGGCGCTGGCCTCCGATGCCGATCTGCTGGTGCTGGACGAACCAACCGCTGGCCTCGACCCGCTCATGGAGGCGTTGTTCCAGGAGCTGATCGTCGAGCTGAACCAGGCCGGGCGCACCGTACTCCTGTCGAGCCACATCCTGGCCGAGGTCGAGAGCCTGTGCGACCGGGTCACGATCATCCGGGCCGGACGCACCATCCAGAGCGGCAACCTGGACGAACTACGCCATCTCACCCGAACATCGATGACAGTCGAGACGAGGGAACCAGCCCGATCCTTGGCGGGGCTGGCCGGCGTCCACGATCTGGTGGTCGACGGAATGCGGGCCACCATGAGCGTGGACAGCGACGCGATCGAAGGGGTGGTGGCCCACCTGGCCGGGTTGGGGGTGACGGCCCTGGTGAGCAAGCCCCCGACCCTCGAGGAGCTCTTCCTGCGGCACTACGGCGACGAACTCGACGACGCCGGGGTGTCGACCCCGTCGCCGTGACGCGCCCCGACGGGACACACGCCGACGGGACCCTCGCCGGGCTGGGACGGGTGGTCCGCCTGATCCTCCGCCTGGACCGGGCGCGTCTGGCGGTCTGGGTCGGGGTCACCACCGCAGTGATCGTGGGGTCGGCGGCTTCGCTGCTGGCCGCCTACCCCGACCAGGCGGCCATCGACGCCTACGGGCTCATGATGGGCGACAACCCGGCACTGGCGGCCTTTGCCGGGCCGGGCTACGGCATGGACGCCCCCAACATCGGCGTGATCCTGGTCAACGAGGTCCAGCTATGGGGTCTGGTCACGGTGGCACTCATGTCGGTGTTCCTGGTCAACCGCCACACGCGGGCCGAGGAGGACGCGGAACGGGCCGATCTGCTGCGCTCGACCGTTGTCGGCAGACACACGATCTCGGCGGCCACGGTTTTCGTGGTCACGGTGGCCCACGTGGTCCTCGCGGCAGCATGCGGGGTCGGGTTCGTCGCCCTCGGCTATTCGGCTACCGGCTCAGTTGCCCTGGCCCTGTCGTACCTGGTCACCGGTTGGATGTTCGTGGGCGTGGCGCTGGTGGCAGCCCAACTCGCCGGCACCGGGCGGGGATCGCTGGGTCTGGCCTCGTCCACGCTGGGCCTGGTCTTCGTCGTTCGAGCGGCCGGAGACACCGCCGGAAGTCCCGTCCGCTGGTTGTCTCCGCTCGCATGGCCCCTGAGCGTGCGCGCCTTCGCCGGCGAACAATGGTGGTTGCTCGCCCTGACGGCCGCGTTCGGGGCCACCCTGGTCACTGCCGGGCTGTGGCTGTCCACCCGGCGCGACCTGGGGTCGGGAAGGCTGGTTCCCGGGCGGGGTCCCGATCGTGGGGCATCGACCCTGCGCCATCCGTTCGGGTTCGCCCTTCACCTCCACCGGTGGACGATCGCATCGTGGACGGCCGGAATGTTCGTGCTCGGCGCCGTGTACGGCTCGGTGGCCGACGACATCGCTCAGATGATGAAGGACAACCCGCTCTACGTCGAGCTGCTGGGTCAGGCCGGCGGCGGCGCCGACGCCACCGATTCCTATCTGTCGACCGTGATCGTGATCCAGGCGTTGCTGGTGACGGGTTACGTGATCTCGGCGGTCCTCATCCCCCATCACGAGGAGTCCGTGTCTCGGGTCGAGGTGATCCTGGCGTCGACTTTGGGTAGGCGACGATGGCTCGGGGCCTATCTGGCGGTGGCCGCCCTCGGCGCCACGCTGACCACCGTCGCTTCTGGTGTGGGAACCGGTCTGTCCGTCGCCGCCACCACCGGCGACTGGGATCAGGTCGGCCGGCTCACCGCCGCTGGACTCGTGCCCCTTCCCGCCGTCGCCGTCGTCGCCGCGTCGGCGGTGTTGCTCTATGGCTGGTGGCCCAGGGCAGTTCAAGCATCGTGGGGGGTTCTGGCCGCGGTCGCGGTCCTGGCGATCCTGGCCGAGGTGCTCCGGATTCCCGCGTGGATACGGCAGCTCTCGCCGTTCACTCATCTGCCGATGGTGCCGGCCGAATCCCTGAGGTGGCCACCGCTGTTGTGGTTGTCGGTGTTGGCGTGCGCCCTCACCGTCATCGGCGTCGGAGGTTTCCTGCGACGCGACATCCAGGCCCACTGACCGACGCCGACCCTTTGACCGGCAAGGCCCACCGTCCTCCGCTACCGTTCGCCGCTCACCGGGTCCAGGGGAACAGGACACGGTCGACGATCACAGGGGACAACTCCAATGAACCGATCCATCCGAACGCCTCGGCGTGCCCGGGCAGGTGCGGCGCTGGCCACCGTGTCGCTTCTCGTGGTGAGCGCCTGTGGCGGCGCGTCATCGGACAAGGACGCCAGCGGGACCACCGGCGGTGCCGAGGCTCAGCAGAGCCTGGGCCTGACCGCCGATGCCGGCGAGTCCGGCCTGGCCAAGGCCGGTGAACCCCGACGGGGCGGAACGCTGGTCTACGGCATCGAAGCCGAGTCCAGCGCTGGCTACTGCCTGTCTTCTTCGCAGCTCGCCATCGGTGGAATCACCGTGGCCCGCGCCTTCTACGACACCTTGATGGTCCCCAACGCCGACGGCGGCTACTCGCCCTACCTGGCCGAGTCCCTGACCTCCAACGACAACCAGACGGTTTGGACGGTCAAGCTCCGGCCCGACATCAAGTTCCACGATGGTTCGGCGCTCGACGCCACCGTGGTCAAGAACAACATCGACGCTTACCGCGGTAAGTACCCGGGACGCCCGTCGCTGCTGTTCACGTTCATCCTCCAAGACATCGCCGAGGTGAACGCGGTCGATGCGCTCACGGTGGAGATCACCACCAGCCGACCCTGGGTATCCATGCCGGCCGTGCTGTACGCGTCGGCCCGCCTCGGGATCATGGCTCAGGCCCAACTCGACGCCCCCGAGGACGGGTGTGCCACCAACCCCATCGGCACCGGCCCGTTCCGGTTCGTGAGCTGGACCAAGAACCAGAAGCTGGTGGGCGAACGCAACCCCGACTACTGGCAGATCGCCCCTGACGGCGAGCCGTACCCCTACGTCGACACCATCGAGTTCCGGCCCATCCCCGACGGGACGGTGCGCATCAACTCCCTGGAATCGGGCAGCATCGACGTCCTCCACATCGATGAGGCCGAACGGATCAAGAACAGCCTGCGAGACCTGCGCGACGCCGGGAAGATCAACATGTTCGTGTCGGGCGACGAGGCCGAGGTGAACTTCATGCAGCTCAACTCCTCGATCCCTCCGTTCAACGACGTCAGGATGCGCCGGGCGCTGGCCCACGCCACCAACCGGGCCGACAACAACCGCCGCCTCAACGCCAGCCTGCCCGAGGTGGCGTCGGGTCCGTTCGGGCCGGGATCGATGGGATTCTTGGAAGACGCCGGCTTCCCCGCCTACGACCCGGCCGAAGCCAAGAGGCTCATTGACGAGTACCGGGCCGACACCGGCGATGACGGTGGGTTCACCATCACCTGCTCCACCAACCCGGCCACCATCAAGGGCGCCGAGCAGATCCAGCGCCAAGCCCAGGCGGTGGGTCTCGACGTCAAGGTCCAGACCATCGACCAGGCCGGGCTCATCGACCGGGCCATCGCTGGCAGCTTCGAGGCCATGGCCTTCCGCAACTTCCCTGGTGGTGACCCCGACCAGAACTACGTCTGGTGGTACGGCGGCGGAAACCCGGTCAACTTCGGCAAGTGGGACAACCCCGAGCTCAACGAGCTACTCGACGCCGGCCGGGAGACCAACGACCCCGCCAAGCGCAAGGAGATCTATCAGGACGTCAACCGCATCATGGCGACAGAGGTCTACGGCCTGTGGACCACCTACGCGGTGTGGGCCGTGGCCACCGACGCCAACGTCCATGGGATCCTGGGCCCGCCCCTTCCCGGGGATGATCCGTCCCAACCTGGCGACGCCTCCACCGACGACCCCACCCGCCAACCGGCCCGGGGCCTGGCCGTGTCCCACCCGTTGTTAGGCCTGTGGGTATCTGAGAACTCCGGCTGACCACCCCGGTCTTCGCCGCCGCCGACCGACATTCAGGGCGGCTCCGATGTCCGCTACGGTCGGTCATGTCGGGTGACCGTACCTGCACCTGACGCTGAGCCGTGAGGTGAACAACGATGAACCCGCCTGCCCGACCGCTCCGACGGGTCCGGTTGACCGCCACTCTCCTCGCCACCTCCCTGACCCTGGCGACGGCGTGTGGCGGCGCTTCGTCAGAGGACGCCAAGTCCGACGGGAACGGCGGCGAGGCACGCCAGACCCTGGCCCTCAACGCGGCCGCCGGTGAGTCGGGCCTGGCCGAGGCCGGAGAACCGCAACGGGGTGGAGACCTCGTGTACGGCATCGAATCCGAGTCGACTGCCGGGTTCTGCCTCTCCGAGGCCAACCTCGCCATCTCCGGAATGACGGTGGCCCGAGCCTTCTACGACACCCTCACAGTCCCCAACGCCGCCGGTGGCTACACCCCTTACCTGGCGAAGTCGGTCACCCCCAACGATGACTACACCGCCTGGACCATCAAGCTACGCCCCGAGATCACCTTCCACGACGGCAGCCCTCTCGATGCCACCGTGGTCAAGAACAACCTCGACGCCTACCGCGGCAAGTACCCGGGTCGGGCATCGATGCTGTTCACCTTCATCCTCTCCGACGTCTCCGACACCCGGGTGATCGACCCCCTCACCGTCGAGGTCACCACCAAACGCCCGTGGGTCAGCTTCCCGGCCTACCTGTTCTCGTCGGCCCGGCTCGGGATCATGGCACAGGCCCAGCTCGACGCCTCGGCCGCCGACTGCAATCAACCTGTTCGTGTCCGACGACCAGGCCGAGGTCAACTTCCTTCAGCTCAACACCTCGATCCCGCCTTTCGATGATGTGCGGATGCGCCAGGCCCTGGCCCACGCCGTGGACCGGGACAACAACAACCAGCGCCTCAACGCCGGCCTGTTGCAGGTGGCGTCGGGTCCGATGGGCCCCGGGTCGATGGGCTACCTCGCCGATGCCGGCATGCCCGCCTACGACCCAGCCGCCGCCCGCAAGCTGATCGACCAGTACCGGGCCGACACCGGCCACGACGGTTCGTTCATGGTGACCGCGGGCCCGTCACCGTCGGACAAGCGCAACGCCGAACAGATCCAACGCCAGGCCGAGGCGGTCGGGCTCGAGGTGACCATCCAGACCATCGACCAGTCGGCCCTGATCGATCGGGCCATCGCCGGGGACTTCCAGGGCATGGTGTTCCGCAACTTCCCCGGCGGTGACCCCGACGAGAACTACGTCTGGTGGTACGGCGACGGCAACCTCGTGAACTTCGGAAAGTGGGACGACGCCGAACTGAACGCCCTGCTCGACGAGGGCCGCCAGACCGCCGACCCCGCGGCGCGCAAGAAGATCTACGAGGACGTGAACCGGATCATGGCCACCAAGGTCTACGGCCTGTGGAACACCTACGCCCTGTGGGCCATCGCCCTGGGTGCCGATGTCCACAACGTGCTGGGCCCGCCCTTGCCCGACGCCGACGCCTCCGAGCCCGGGGACGCCACCACCGACGACCCGACCCGCCAGCCCTCGACCGGCCTGGCCACCGCCCACCCCCTCCTCGGGATGTGGATCAGCGAGTAGCAGACGTCAGGGCTTGACCCATTCCAGTTCGATGACGCCGTCGCCGAGCGAGGCCCGGTCGCCGTCGATCACCAGGCGCAGGCGTCCTTCCAGGTTGGAGGTGACCCGGTACTCATGGGCCATGGCGTCGTCGGGGCCGGCCATCAGGGTCGACATGCACGGCCCGATCACCAAGGTGGCGGGATCACCGGGTTCCACGTGGAAGTCACCACCGATGTTGTTGACCCCGCCGCGGCCGTGCATACGCCCGTCGTCACCAAAGGTCAGGTGTGACTCCACGCCCGCCGGGGTCGGGACCCCGCCCGCGGCGGTGACGGTCCAGGTACCAACCAGGTCGTTCTCGGTCATCGGACCATGTTGGTCGACCTGGCCCGTCGTTGCCCGTCGCCCGTCGTGACCCGTCGCCCGTCCTCGACTCAGCCGTAGTAGCCGATCAACGACGACGGGTGGAACACCACCTTGGTGGAGGCGAAGGTCTGGGGGTCGAGGGCTTCCAGGGTCTGGTCGGTGAGCAGGATCGGTGTGCCCTTCACCACCAGTACCCGCGAGACGGTGGGCATCGACGCCTTGGTGCACATGAAGAACGACCCGGTGCCGGCTTGGTCGGGGGCGTACATGGCCACCGTGTCGTCGTCGAGGCGGTAGCACTGGTAGCGGGGCCACTCCACCTCCCGCTTGGCCTGTTCGCAGCGGAGCACCACGTTGTCCGGGCCCACCATCGTGATGATCTCGGGGTCGGTGACCGGCACGGTCGGGCACGGCGCCGGTGCCTCGGGGGGCTGGCTGGCTGCCGGGGCCGCCACCTCGTTCAACCCGCCCGAGGTGCTGAGCACCACCGCGTGGTTGATCCGGTAGTCGCCCCCGTTCCAGTTGGTGTCGACCACGCCCCACATGGCCAGGTCCCGTTCCGGCCACCACGTGAATGCGTGGTGGTCACCGGCGACCATGTCGGCCGACCAGGGCCGCTCCCAGGTGGCCAGCACCGCCGGGGCGTCGGCGTTGGACACGTCGAGCAGGTGGGCCTGCACCCAGGTCCGTTGCTGGCGGTCGTTGCCGGTCCCCACCTCGTCGGAGCGGTTGCCGATCATCAGGGCCTTGCCGTCGGGCAGGGGGTGGGTGTAGCCCACCTCGCCCGGCACGGTGACCCGCCCGGCCCGGCGGGGTGACGACGGGTCGGTGGTGTCGATCACCAGCGTCTCCCGACCGAAGATCCCCGTCGATATGACGATGCGCCCGTCGAGGAAGCGGACCGCACTGACCGCCCCCCTCCGTCGGCCAGGTCGTCCAACGTGGCGGCCCGGGCCAGGGTTCCTCCTTCCCGATCGGGTGCGCCGAGCAGGGTGAGGTTCACCACCGACTCGGGGTTGTAGGACCAAGGTGTCCCCTTGGAGGACACCACGCCCATGGTGTCTCCGACCTCACCGAAGGCAAACTGGCCCACCGTCGACCCGTCTATGATCCCCGACCCCCGGTAGGTGGGGGCACCGCCGGCCTCGGCGAAGCGGAATTCGTGGATGGCTGTCTGCCAGTCGTCGAATCGACGGGCCTCACGCTCAGCGGGGTCGACCCATACCTCCGAGCTGATGGCCACCAGGTCGAGGCCGGCGTAGAGGGTGTTACCGGGAGCCAGGATCGAGGTGGCCGCCGGTTCGAATCGTCCGGTCAAGGGGAAGGTGACCATCGAGGTCATGGCCACCCCGGCGAAGGTGTCGGGCACGTGGACCCGTTCGCAGGGGACCAGCGGTTGGGGTGCGTCTCCGCTGCGCTGCCAGTCGGGGATCCAGTCCGAGACCGCGGAGCCCGCCACCGTCCGGCGGTTCTGGTCCAGTGCGATCGGCACCGCCGCGGGCGTGGTGGGGACCACGAATCCGAGGTCGGCCAGGTTGGAGGTGGTCACCAGCCTGATCTCGCCGCCGACCAGACGGGCCGAAACCAGTGTCCCCTCCAGGCGAACCCGGTCGGTGACCTTGGGTGCGGCCGGATCCGAGACGTCGACCATGGTCACCGTCATGTAGGGGGTGCTGGCCTGGGTGGCCGACGGGTCACCGGGGATCGGTTCGGACACCTCGTACTCTTCGCCGAACACCGCCACCCGGCCGTCGCCGACCAGGATCTGGCTGACGGTCGCCGACGGCATCTCTCCCTCCCGGGTCTCCTCGTCGGAGGGGTCGGGTCCGGGGGTGACGTCGAGCAGGGAACGGACCTCGAGGCTGCCCCCGTCGGTGATGCGCAGGTTCCCCCGGCCATCCAGGTCATAGATCAGGTCGCCCACCGCCTTCACCGAGTCCAGTTCGTCCACCCCCGCCACCTGGACGTTGGTTCCCAGCGTGGACTCATCGCCCGGCCCGGTGTAGGCCAGCTTCGAGTCCTGGCGGGCCATGGGCGCCAGAGACTCGCTGTCGGCGGCGCGCCCGATTGCCATACCCACGGTGTTGAACATCGGCCACCCGCCCACGCCAGCCCCGAAGCCGCGGCTTCCGACATGTTGGGCGCCGACCCGGCGCAGGTCGGCCACCAGGGCGTCGCAGTCGGCGAAGGTGGTGACGGTGCTGACCAGTCGGACCTTGGTGGGGTCGACCGGGGCGTCGCCCAGCCCGGCCAGCAGCTGATCCACCTCGGCGGCGCTGGCCCTTCCGTCGACCCCCGCACCATCGCCGCCGCCCTTGTCTCCACCCCGCTGGGCCACCACCGTCGCCGCCAGCACTGCCACCACCACCAACGACACCAACGACACCGCCCCCAGGCGGCGGGACCGCCGCTTGAGCACGGCCGCCTCCACCTCGGCGGGCGTCAAGGGCTGTACCTCCTCGCGCAACCGGGCCCCGGCCCCGTCGAGCACCGGATCGTGGTCCTCGGTCGGGTTCTGAGCGGGATCGGGGGTTGGGTTGTCGTTCATGGCGAACCTGCCTTCACGAGACGTAGGACTGCAACTGCTCGGAACCACGCAACGAGGCGCGGCCCCGATGGAGGAGGGACTTGACCGCGGGGACGCTCACCCCGAGCGTCTGGGCGATGTCTTCGACCCCGAGGTCGGCGCCGTAGCGAAGGGCCACCGCCGAGGCCTGATCATCGGGCAGGGCCCGTACCGCGGCCCACACCCCCTCGTCGTCGAGCGCGGCCAGCGGGTCCGAACCCGGCCCGGTGGCCGCCAGGGCGGTGAGTCGGGCCACCGCCCGGTCCTCGCTGGCTCGTCGTCGACCCACCGAGATGGCCTCGTTGATGGCCACCCGCCGGACCCATGCCCCCGGCCGGTCGAGGCGCGAAACCCGCCACCAGCTCCGGTAGCCCTTCTCGAAGGCGTCCTGGACGATCTCCTCGGCCCGGGAACGGTCGCCCACGATGGCCTGGACGGCCGCGATGAGTCCCCGGCTCTCACCTCTCACCAGTTGTGCGAAGTCGTCCATGGGGCTCCCGTCCTCTGAACCACACACGCATCAGACCCCTTCGGGGTCGCGCTCGCATTCTGATCCAGCCGCCGGCCAGGATGTCTGACCCGGCTGGTCAGGGCCAGACGTGATCGATGACCTGGACCCAGCCACCCTCGGCGGCGGCGGGGATCACGTGGTCGGCCCGGGCCAGCGCCTCACGGTGAGCCACCTTGGGAACGAGGGCCACCGCGGCGTTGTCGAGCAGTTCCAGGTCGTTGCTGCCATCGCCCAAGGCCAGGACCCGGGTCGAATCCAGACCATGGGCGGCGCAGTAGGCCAGCACCCCGTCCCACTTGGACTGGCCACTGGGTGCCACCGTGAGGGTGGCCAAACCGGGATAGTCGAGCGACCGGTCGAGGTGGGGTTCGGAAGAGTCGCCGACCGCGTCACGGGCCGCCACGCAGGCGGCGTGGTCGACGCCGATGACCGAGAATCCCAACACCGGGTAGCGATCGAGGTTGGTGGCCAGGTCACCGACGAGGGCGGTATCGCCGAAGCTGGCAGCGTGTTCGGGGTGGGTGGTCGGCGCCGGGCCCAACAAGGCGTGGATCCCGTCGACCTCTCCCCCGTCCACGTGGACCACCGGTTGGAGCCCGACCTCGGTGAACGCCGCCAGCACCGCCGCGGCTTCCCCCTGCCGGTACGGGGCCCGATGGAAGCGGACACCGTTGGCCAGGTCGAGCCCCAGCGCCCCGTTGAGCACCACCGCGGGCGGGGCGAGACCGACCGCGGCCAGAGGCCGACGGGTGCTGTCGATCCGCCGCCCGGTAGCCACCAGCACCGGCACCCCTGCCGCCTGCAGTCGAAGGAACGCAGCCACCACGTCGGGAGCCACGTGATCGTCGGTGTGCCAAAGGGTCCCGTCCAGATCGGTCACCACCAGGTCGACCGCGGCATCTGACTTCTGATCGGTAGCTGCCCGGTCCATCGGCTGGCCGTCCCAGGAGTCGTTTGCGCGTTTCACGACCCCAGTCTCCCGGTTGCACACGCCTCCCACCTAACGATTCAGGCCACCTGACGATTCGGTCCACCTGACGATTCGTACCTGTGTGCCCGCTACGTTCGGTCGATGGACAACTCCGGCGACGCTCTGCCCTACCACGAGCGTCCGATCGACGACCGGCCGGTCCACACCACTGACCTTCCCGCCACCCCGCAACGGGACCGCTCGATCCCCGCCCGGGCGTGGATAGAGGCCCCCGACGATCTGTTGCACCTGGGCGACGACCTGCCCGGAACCCCCGAAGCCCAGTACAAGCGCAGGATCGGACCGTGGCTCCTGTGGCGGGCCGGGCCGGCCACCAAGGCCGACGCCCGCTACTGGGCTGCCCACGTCGACACCTTGGAGAGCGCCGGCACCGATACCGGCTCCTTGAGTGGGCCAACTGTGGTGACCTTCCGCCTCCACGCCGACGGGACGGCGACCGGCACCGGCCCGAGCGGCACCGTCCACCAGCGTTTCCGCTCCTGGAAAGAAGACCTCCGCGACCACCCCCGATCCGGCGCATCAGGGATGTCGATGTGAAACCATCCGGACCATGGAGCAGATCGGTCGTCGTTCGTTGATCGTGGGGGCGGCTGCCACCGTCGCCACCCTTCGCATCCAAGCCGCCGGGCTCGCCCTGCCCGCCGCCACCCGAACCGCCCGGATCGGGGCCGACCCGTTCACCCTCGGGGTCGCCACCGGTGACCCCACCAGCACCGGGTTCGTTGCCTGGACCCGCCTGGCCCCCGACCCCACCAACGGCGGGGGGATGGCCCCCGACCCGGTCGCCGTCACCTGGGAAGTGGCTTCTGACGCCGGGTTCTCCAAGGTCGTCCGTTCCGGTTCGGCCACCGCGGTGGCGGAGTTGGCCCACACCGTCCACGTCGACGTCGACGGTCTCGACCCCGACTCGCAGTGGTGGGTCCGTTTCAGCGCCGACGGCTTCGACAGCCCCGTGGCCCACAGCCGCACCCTCCCCGCCTCGGGCACCGCTCCCCTGCGGTTCGGGTTCGTGTCGTGCCAGCACTACTCGTCGGGCTACTACACCGCTTTGCGAGGTCTCGCCGCCGACGGCGTCGACCTGTGGTTGCACCTCGGCGACTACATCTATGAGAACGCCGCCACCGGGCCCGTGCGCTCCCAGGGGGAGACCGAGATCTTCACCCTCGACGACTACCGGAACCGCTACGCCGTCTACAAGAGCGACGCCGACCTCCAGGCCGCCCACCACGCCGCCCCGATGGTGGCGGTCTGGGACGACCACGAGGTCGACAACAACTACGCCGGCGACGTCGGACAGAACGACCAGACCTCCGAGCAGATCCTGGCCCGCCGCACCGCCGGCTACCGAGCCTGGTTCGAGCACCTGCCGGTCCGCCTGGAGGCCCCCACCGGACCCGACCTCAAGATCTACCGGCGCTTCTCGTGGGGCAACCTGGCCACCTTCCACATGCTCGACGGACGTCAATATCGGGACCCGGCCCCGTGTGATGGCGCCATCACCGACTGCCCCGACCGTGTCGGTTCGGGTCGCACCATGCTCGGCGCCAACCAGACAGCCTGGCTCGGCGACGGGCTCGAGACGTCCGGTTCGGTGTGGGACGTGGTCGGCCAACAGACGGTGTTCGCCCCCATGCCGTTCGGCCCGTTCTTCAACCTGGACCAGTGGGACGGTTACCCCGAGGACCGCCAGACGGTGTGGGAGATGTTGCGCCGCCGCCCCAACCCGGTGATCTGCACCGGCGACATCCACGCGGCGGGCGTCGCCCACCTCCACCACGATCTCGAGGACGTCACCACGCCCCGGATCGGCACCGAACTGGTCGGTACCTCGGTCGCGTCCACCTTCCCCGCCGACCTGGTCGACGCCGCCGAAGGCCTGGTTCGGCCGTTGCCGTGGGTCGAGTACGTGAACGCCCGCAAGCGGGGCTACACCGTCGTCGACCTCACCGCTGAAAAGTTGGTGGCCACCTACAAGGTGGTCAGCGACGCCACCATCCCCGACGGCGCCATCTCGGTGGCCCACGTCACCGAGGTCGACGCCCGATCCCCGGGCTCGCCGCCACCGCCGCAGTCTCCACCGCCGGCGGCCGCGCCCGCCACCCCGGTGACCGGAGGAGCCCGTTACACCGGCTGAGGGTCAGACCGGCCAATATGTCGGCCATGTCAGCCGTCGAGTTCGCAGTTGTCGGGGCCATCGGATACTTCGTGGTGTTCGGGTTCGGATTCCTGTTCCGACCCGAACTGGCCGACCGGTTCGGGCTGGCCTGGGTGCGCCCGGCCGGCAAGACCGAGATCCGCTGCTACTACGGCGCCGTGTCATGGGGCCTGGCCGGGTTCGCCGCCTACCTGTGGAGCCGAGGCCTGGAGTTGGAGGCGCTCACCGGTGTGCTTTTCCTGGCCGTCGCCGTCCTGACCACCCGGGTGGTGGGCACCGTCGTGGACCGCGCTGCCGATGACCCCTACACCCGCCTGGCCATCCCCACCGAAACCGCCTTCGTGTTGGCCCTGGCCCTGGTCCGCTTCACCGCGTAGGACCCGAGCGGATAGGTCCGGTCGTCGTCGCTGCGAGGGTGATCAGACCGAGGCTTCGCCTCGGTTAACCATGCCGTGCTTATGGGTCGGCTCACCTATCGGCTCGCCTCCTTAGGCGTCACAGACCTGGACTGGTGGGAAGGATCCACTCGAGGTTGCTGAACCGAGCGAAGTCGCGGTCGAAGGAGGCCAAAGCCGCTCCGTTCTCGACGGCCAGCGCGGCTAGGTGAGCATCGACCACGAGGCCCCCTGCAACCTCGTTTTCGATGCACATCGCCTGAAAGACCTCGACGTGTCGCTCCCCGGCCTCGATCCGCTGATACCCGGGCTGGCCCACGACTGCACGAATGAACCCGAAGGCATCAGCGATAGGTGTCGGTTCCCGAAACACCCGTCGATCGGTGGTGAGCCGGCCGAAGGACGCCCAGACGGTGGCAGGAACTCCGAAGCTCTTTCGCCGATCGACGATGTGAGCCAGCCACGGCCGAGCAACACCGTGATGGGGGTGGTCGGATCGCTGAGCGGCGAGCACCACGTTGGTGTCGAGAAGGATCATCGCCGCTGGTCCAGATCCGTTCCCTCATCGAGCAGGTCGCGCAGCGCCCTGTTGGAGGTGAGGTCTACCCCAGGGTGAACACCGGTACCGGCGAACACCGGGATCTCGGGCGCCGAATCGGGAGCGACACGAGCGAACTGCATCCGAAGGGCGTCCTCGATGACTGCACCCAGCGACACCCCGCTCCTGCGGGCCTGGTCTCTGGCTTGGGCGAGAAGGTGATCATCGATCGCGACGGTGGTGCGCATGATGCGCATTATACGACATCACGGTCATCATTGACCGGTCGCGGTGCTGCTCCGCTGGTCGCGCTACCCGGCGTCGGGGTATCCGGCCTTGCCGTCACCGTCGAGGTCGAGGCAGATCTCCGGTCCCATCGACGCCGCAGTTTCGTACATGCAGAAGGCCCCATCCTGAAGCAGGACACCCTGCCCGTCACCTTCGGGGTCGATGCAGTCGGCGTGGGAACCAACCTCGCAGGGCATCCCATAGGTCATGCCGGGGGGCAGACCGTCGGGCGAAGGACCAGACGACCCAGCCCCGCCACCGCCACCACCACCACCACCACCACCGTTGGTTCCGCCGCCACCGCCGTTGGTTCCGCCGCCACCGCCCGAGCGAGGCGCGGTCGTCGTCGGGATGGTCGTGGTCGTCGTGGACGGGACCGTGGTGGAGGGAACGGTGGTAGAGGTAGTCGTGGTGGTCGGGTCCTGTTCGGTACCCGGACCCGCCGATCCGGTGTCGACCGATCTCGCCTCGGTGGTCGGGCTGTCGGCGACCTTGTCCGACGAGCCGCCACAGCCCACCATCGCCACACTCGCCAGGGTCAACCCGCAGGTAGCCACCAGGAACCGGAAACCGCGCTCAACTGCCATGGCCCCAATGTAGGCCTACACCGTCGCCCGATGGCCGCGATAGCGAGACGGGGTTCGAAATCTGTTGGAGGGTGAGCGTGCACAACAGCAACGATGGGCCTCATGGCCGGTACCGCTGATCTGTTGGAGACCGATCGGACCCGAGCGCGTCGGGCCAAGGAACGGGTGACCTTCGACGGTGAGCTCGCCTACTCGGTCCTCGACGAGGCCTACGTCGCCCACATCGGGGTGGCCACCGAATCGGGGCCGGTCGTTCTGCCAATGGCCTACGGCCGGGTCGAGGACCGTCTCTATCTGCACGGAGCGGCGGCCAACGGCCTGCTGAGGTCCGGGGTGGAGGCCGAGGTGTGCGTGACGGTGACCATCCTCGACGGGCTGGTGATGGCCCGTTCCGCCTTCCACCACTCCATGAACTTCCGCTGCGTCGTATTGCGGGGACGGGGTCGTCAGGTCACCGACGACACCGAGAAGGCTGCCGCCCTCGATGCCATTGTGGACCACGCCGTTCCCGGTCGTTCCGGCCAGGCCCGCCCCGCCAACGCGACCGAGCTGCGCAAGACGCTGGTGATGTGCGTTTCGATCATCGAAGGGTCGGTGAAGGTGCGCGGCCACGGCGCCGTCGACGATCCCGAGGATCTCGACCTCCCGGTGTGGGCTGGCGTAATCCCGCTGTCGGTGGTCTTCGGCAAAGCGACCCAGGAGCCTGACCAGCCCGCGGGCTTGGCCGTGCCAGAGCCTGGTTCAGGAGGAAGGGCCGAACCCGCCTGATACCTGGTAGGCCTGACCCATGGGGAATGAACGCCGCACCTTCGACCTGATCCTCTTCGGGGCCACGAGCTTCGTCGGCCAGATCCTGACCCGCCGTCTGGTCGAGCGGTACGGCACCGACGGTCCTCTTCGCTGGGCCATCGCCGGCCGTGACCCCGCCAAACTGGCCCGGGTGGCGGCCGAGACGGGCGCCGAGGAACGACTGGTGGCCGATGCCGCCGACAGTGCCGCTCTGGCCGACCTGGCCCGGTCGACCAAGGTGATCGTGTCCACCGTCGGCCCCTTCGCCGTCCACGGCTCACCCCTGGTGGCCGCGGCCGTCGCGGCCGGCACCGACTACTGCGATTCGACCGGTGAGCCGCAGTGGATCCGCCGGATGATCGACGAGCACACCACGGCAGCGGAGATGAGCGGAGCCCGGCTGGTGCCGGCGTGCGGGTTCGACTCCGTGCCGTCGGACCTGGGTGTATGGCACCTCCAGCAGCTGTCGATGGAACGTTTCGGTGAGCCGTGCGAGACCGTCGCCATGCGGGTGGCCTCGCTCCGAGGTGGGGCCAGCGGAGGAACCATGGCCTCGATGATGAACGTGATGGATGAGGCATCGTCGGATCCGACCCTGCGCGGCTTCCTGTCCGATGCCCGAGGGCTCAACCCCGTCGACCTGCGAACCGGCTCCATCTCAGCGGAGTTGCGAGGCCCCAAGCACGACAACGTCTCTGGACAGTGGGTGGCACCGTTCGTGATGGCCGGCGTGAACGTGAAGGTCGTCCACCGCACCAACGCACTGCTGGGCCAGCGGTGGGGACCGAACTTCACCTACGACGAAGCGATGTCGATGGGCACTGGCCCGCTCGGGGCAGCCAAGGCCGGTGGCCTGTCCGCAGGCCTGGTGGCAGGGATGGGCCTGGCCGCGATCGGTCCCACCCGGCGCGCTCTCACCCGCTACGTACTGCCCAAGCCAGGCCAGGGACCGACCGTGCAAACCCAAGAGAAGGGTTCGTTCGACCTGAGGTTCTTCGGCACCACCCGCTCAGGTTCGACCATCCGCACCCGGTCACCGGCGACCGCGACCCGGGCTATGCCGGAACGGCGCGCATGCTGGCCGAGGCCGCGGGCACGTTGGTGGAGACCGGCCCCGACGACCTGGCCGGAGGGTTCTGGACCCCGGCTGCCGCCTTCGGTGACCGCCTGGTGGAACGACTCGAGGCCCACGCCGGCATCCGATTCGACCCCATGGATTGACGAGACGGGCCGCCCGACCGTGGAGCGCACAACCGATCGCCGTGGAATGATCACGGCCGGTACCCAAAGTCCGTCGACAAGAAGGCCAACGCCTCCACCCGTAGCTCCAACAAGCGCAAGCAGGCTGGACGCGACGCCAAGGCGCCTAGGTGAGAGCGTCGAACCGATAGGCGACAGCAAGGGATTTCCCTGGGGGCAGGAACCGGCCACCGTGAGCGACGGCGTCGTCCGGCGATAGGCCGAAGGCGCCGTTGGCCATGGTGACCGGTTCGACGCACACCCACCCAGGAACACCGCTGAACACCACCACGTCGGTGACCGGTCCCTCCCAGGTCAGGGCCAGCTCCCCGATCGTGGCCGTCGTTGCGGTGAGCGCGGTGAAGCAACCGTCCATCGGTTCGGGGTTGACCCAGCCCCGCAGGTCGTAGCAGCCCTCGACCGGCACGGGCCGTCCCGTCGGCATCGGCTCACCGGGCCAACGCCGTTCCGCCGGTAACGAAACCGTTGCGGACCGAAACCACGGGTGGATGCCGATCCCAACCGGAACCGGCTCGATTCCCGTGTTGATGACAGACAACGAGACCCCCAATCCTCGGGGTTCGAGTTCGTAGGACAGGGAGGCGCGGAGGCGGTACGGGCCGTCGACCACGTCGACGATCAGGCTGATGGCGTGGCCGGAGCTGGCCTCGACCTTCCACGGGCGCGAAGCAACCAGTCCGTGGATGGCGCTGCCGTCAGCGCAGTTCGGCGGGAAGTCGGCTGCCACCCCACCAAAGCGAAGCCTCCCGCCCGGGAGCCGGTTGGACCACGGGACCAGCGGATAACAACCCCACTCGTCCCATCCGAGGTCGGGTGCGTGTGACCGGATCAGCGGGCCGAACCCAAGGTCGAGCTGACCGAGCCGCCCCCCCATCGCCGGGTGAACGGTGGCCGTTGCTCCTCCCGCGGTGAGCGAAACCGATGGCATCACCTCGATGTCACCGGTCACGTGAGGGATCCCAGCAAGGAGAAACTCCAGCTCTTCCTGTCGTGGCCCAGCCCTGGACTCGGCCTGGTGTGCTGCACCTTTTCACCATCTAGGGCGTTCGCGCTACCGGAGCGCTACCGGCCGCTACCGGCCGCCGACCCCGCCGCTACCGGGTGCGCCGACATTCTCCTCAACACCTGTTCGTCTGAGGGAGAAGCCATGAAGACCGTTCCGATCAGAATTCGACTGCTGGCCATGTTGGCCCTGCCGGTTGCGGCCTTGGCCGTGGTGGCTGGAATGAACGTGCGACGGGCCGGCCACCAACTCGACATGGCTCGCCGACAGCATGAGCAGGCCGAGATCACGGCCGGTCCCGCCAGCCTGGTTGGCGCCCTACAGGATGAACGCAACTACGCGGCAGTTTGGATGATTGGCTTGGAGGCCGGTGCCGACCTCAGAGCGAAGGACAACCCCAGCGCACGGGCCACCACCGACGAACTGCTGAGCGAATTCCGGCGTCGACTCGAGGCGACCGAACCCGAGGTGCAACAGACGTACCGAGGGGCACTCACTTCAACGGAGGAAATGATCGGTCAGATTCGGGACAGTGTCGACTCCACCACCGGGCGCGGGAAGGGACAGATCACCAAGGCCGACGGGGTCTTCAGCGACTACTCGGACCTCATCGACCTATTCCACAACGCCAACGATCGATCGTTGGAGCTCATCGCCGATACCGATCTGCGCAGCATGGGGCGATCGCTCGCCTTTCAGACCAGGACCGCAGACCTCCAGGCCCAGATCTTCCGCGACATCGCCGTGCCCAAGATCACTCAGGACTCCGGTGATCCAATCGGCTTCGGTGAGCGGGTCGAGATCGCCAAGAAGCGGGCCAACTTCGACTACTTCCAACAGCGTTCCATTGATCTCCTGGCCGGAACCCCGTCGACCCAGAAGGTTGTAGAAGGCTGGATCAACCGCCCGATGCAGAAGGAGTTCTCCCAGCATCTGAAGGAATTCCTGGAATCAGGCACGGGCACGGGACTCACCGTTGTGTTGAATGCAGCCGCCGACGAGAGCCACCCCAACTCCTTCGACGCGGGCGATGCAACCGTCCAAGCCATGCAGGCCCGCAGCAACGAGCTGATCGCAGCGGCAGAGGCCGACCGGACATGGAACCTGATTCTGCTCGCAGTGACCATCGCAGGATCGCTAGGCGGCGCGTTCATGGTGGCTCGTGGACTGATCCGACCCATTCAGCGTCTGACCGAGGAAGCCCTCGTCATGGCCGGCGAAACGCTTCCTGCCTCGGTTGCCTCGGTTCTCGATACCCCGACGGGAACGGACATCGCCATGCCTGAGATGACGTCGATGCCTGCCTCGACCGTGACCGAGGTGGCCGAATTGGCCACGGCGCTGAACTCGGTACAGGCCAGCGCCCTCAACCTGGCCGTAGAACAGGCTGGTCTCCGCCACAATTCAGCAGACTCCCTGGTGAACTTGGGTCGTCGGGTCCAAGGCCTTGTTGGCCGGCAACTCGAAGTGCTGGCCGGCCTGGAGGGCTCAGAGCCTGAACTGGAGCGCCTGAACGAGCTCTACCGCGTCGACCATCTGGCCACCCGGGTGCGACGCAACGCCGAATCGTTGATCGTCTTGGCCGGGTCTGCCAAGGTTCAGCGTCGCACCAGCTTCGGCCCGCCCGTTGCAGTGGAAGGTGTCGTCCGGTCCGCGGTTACCGAGGTGGAGCAGTTCGAGCGAATCGTGCTCGGTGACCTGGGTACATCTGAGGTGTCCGGACAGGTTGCCAAGGACCTTGCTCACCTGCTGGCCGAACTGCTGGAGAACGGCCTTGCCTTCTCACCGCCGACGACCGACGTTGCCGTGAGTGGACGTCTGTTGAGCGATGGCCGCTACGTGATCCGAATCGACGACTCTGGCATCGGCTTGCGCCCAGAGCCGTTGAAGGAGGCCAACTCCCGACTGAGCGGCGAGGAAACGTTCAACACGACTCCTTCGAAGTACCTCGGCCACTACGTGATCGGCCATCTCGCCAAGACCCACGGAATCACCGTCGAACTGTCGTCGAACGACGACGAAGGCGTCACCGCGAGAGTGGTGGTACCCGCGGCGTTGGTCTCGGCCCCCCGGCCGGCCCCAGCGCCCGCCCCGGTCATCGACGTGAATGCGACGCCGGCATCTCCGTCACAGAACGGTGACGACCATCGCACGTTGAAGCCGTGGGACATCTCGGTTGCTTCAGCCGACACGCCTGCTGAAGGCACCTACGCCTCCTACGTCCACGCCAACCGAACCCTGCACGAGCTGGTGTCGGCCCGCCGGGAGATCGATGCTGAGGTTCGGGCTCCCGAGGTGAGGCGGCCGAGGCACTGGCCTCGACACCGGACGGGTTGGTCCAGTTGCGCCTCATCAGCGAGACCCGGACCCGGGCCTGGGACCTGCTTCTCGAGGCACGCTCCGCTTGCGGCGAGGACGAAGACCTGATCCCCGACCTCGAAGCAACCGTGGCAGCCGACCCATTCGCGGAACGCGGGTGGGAGATGCTCATGACGGCTCTGTATCGCTCCGGCCGCCAAGCCGCAGCCTTGGGCGCATTCCAACGAGCGAGGGCCGTGCTGATTGAGGGGGCTGGCCTCGAACCTGGCCCAGGTCTACGCGAGCTCGAACAACGGATCATCGAGCAAGACCGGAGCCTGTTGCGCTGGTCTGCTACCGCCACCTCGAACACGGAGCCTGGTACTGCTTCCGTTCCACAAGCACCATCCACGGTTGACTCCACCGCAAGATCGGAAGCCGAACAGGGGTCTCATTCGATTGCCGCGGACCTCTCGTGGTTCCAGACCCCGACGAGGCTGGCCGGTCGCCGAAACGAACTCGAAGCGATCGAAGCGGCGATCGCTGCCTCCAGGACTGAGAATCTGCCCCAGGTGATCATGCTCGGCGGTGACGCCGGAATGGGAAAGACCCGCTTGGCCGGTGAGGCAGCCCCGGCCGCCAGTGACGCTGGGATCCGGGTCCTCTACGGAGCCTGTGACCCGTCGATCTCCAGCGCGCACCGTCCGATCTCGATGGCGATCGAGCGTCATTTGGCTCGCGATCCTGGAGCCTTTGACCATCTCCCACAATCGACCCTCGCCCTACTGGCGACGATATCTCCAGCTCTAGAGGACAAAGTCGGCCCAGCCGGCAAGCACGAGCTCTCAGACGCAGACGATGACCATCGAATCATCGTCTCGATCGGTGCTTGGTTGGCCAGCATTGCCGACGGCCAAGGCTTGCTCTTGGTGCTCGATGACCTGCATTGGGCTCCGGCATCCACGGTGGCCCTGGTCACCCACCTTGCCAACAACCCCATTCCCATACCGCTAACTGTCATCGCCACCTACCGCCCACGGGATCTGACGGACAGGTCCGCACTCACCACCGCGCTGCCCACACTGCTGAGACACCCTCGTTGCCGGTCGATCCAGCTGGGCCGTCTCAGCTACCAGGAGATGCACGACCTCGTCGAACAATCGGCCGGCCACGATGTGCCCGAGGAGCTCACGGGCCACATCGAACGGGTGACGGGAGGAAACCCATACCTGGTGGTGTCAACGCTGCGCCACATCACCAACTCCGAGCTGGCCGTGCGCCGGAATCAGCGGTGGGAGCTCAGGCCCGGTGCATTGTGGCGGGCATTCCACCCGACAACGCCATCGATGCCATCGAACCCGCGGCTCTCAATGGTTTGGTCGTCGAGGACAGCTTCGACCGCTGGCGTTGGGAACATGACCTTGCCCGCAACATCGTCTTGGACAAGGTCTCAACCACCAGACGGGTTCAGACCCACTGGCGCCTGGCCCAGGCTCTCTTCGAGAGTGACCGCACCGACCTTCATGACGTTGCGCACCACACCACCGAAGGCATCCTCGCCGCCGACCCAACCGTCGCCGCCAAATACCTCGTTCGGGCGTCCGAACATGCCATTCACCGCGAGCCGCGGACTGCCCTCGCCTATATCGAATGTGCATCCGAGGCGATTTCGCCCGGAGACGATCTCCACATGGATGCGACGTTGTCGATCTTGAACGCCATCGCGATTCTCGAGATCGCCCAGGATGTGCATGACCCGCAATTCGTAGCTGCAGCCGAGCGGGCCCAGGCCCTGGCCGTCAGGGCTGGCGACCCTGACCTGATCCTTCGAGCCCACATCTTCGACAACCGGATGCCGGTGTTCGATCATCGCTTCCGAAACTACGACGCCCACATCGAGTCGTGCTGGGCGACCCTGGATGCCCTCGACTCCGCTCAGACCGACGAGCGGGCGATACTCCTCAGCCACATCGAACGCATGTGCGCGTTCGATGTGGAGGGCAGAGAAAGGGCCCGAAAATCTCTAGATGCAATCCCGAATCGCTGCCTCTCCGAGCGAGCAAGATCAGAGATCGCCGCACAGCAGCGCACGTCGCGGTCGGGCATCCGACTTCTCACCGCGATTGCCAATAGCCCGCTCGACCAATCTGAAACACCCGGGAGCCGGCTCACCACTGTCGACCTCGTGACCCATCCGGACGCCGAAACAGGGGCCACCCTCGACCGGATTACCGAGATGCTGAGGAACGGTCAACTGCAGAGCGCCAGAGACTCCCTGACCCCGTTGATCGGCAATCCCACCGGCGACAACGCGGCCGACCTGATCTCCAGAGCCCGCTTGGCGGTCATCCAGTCAGCCACCGCCGACGTCGTGGGCCTTCGAGAGTCGCTGGAGTGGCTCAACTCCTTCCACTCGACCGCCATGCTCCGGGGTTACCTGGATGAAGCCATTCGCGGAGCCCGAGTCGGGCTGATGCAGTTGGAGAACGGTCTTCCCGACATGGCCGATCTCTACCTCGAGATGGCCGACGACCCCTTGATCATTCCGTTCATGGGGGAGACCTTCAGGATCGGCGCAGCGTGGACGTGGTTCAAAGGCGGCCACCACGCTCAGGCCGAGGCAGTGCTCGATGAGATCATTGCCGCCGAACAAGGGCTGAGCGGGTTGTTCGAGACGGCGGTGATGTACGCAGAGCTGGTCGCTCACTATCGGCCGGAACTGGCATCCTCGCCCGAGATCGTCGAGACGCTCAGGGGGCGCTCAGGCGAATGGATATTCGTGATCTCGCTGTCCCTCGGACCAGTGGACCTATACCTGGCCAAGCTTGCCCTCGCGTCAGGTGATGACCCCGAGCCCTACCTCTCATCGGCGCTAACGGCGGCCGAAGGTGCCGGAGCCACCTTCTGGCTCGACCAGGCAACCCAGGCCATGGCCTCGCTTACCGGCCGGTGAGTTCTCTCCCCCGGGGCCACCAGGAACTTCTCGTAGAGCGGGTGGCGGTCGAGCAGAACGTGGCGATCTCTTCGTTGGTGCCCGGCTCCTGGCCCATGAACTGGTTGAAGGGGAAGCCGAGCAAAGTGAACCCCCGCGCTCAGTGAACAGACCGGGACTGCGAGGTCGTTCTCGCGACCTCGGGGAGGTCGGCTGCTGGTACCGGCCGTGCGAACAGGTAGCCCTGGGCCCGGTCACATCCCAACCCGACCAGTGACTCGACCTGCTCACCGTGCTCGATTCCCTCGGCGATCACGTCGATGCCGAGGGAATCGCCCAACCTGACGATGGCCTCCATCAGGACCAGGTCGGTGGCACCGGCGGTGGTGCCGGCGAAGGTCCGGTCTACCTTCAATACGTCGACGGGCAGGGTCCGCAGGTAGCTCAGCGACGAGTAGCCGGTCCCGAAGTCGTCGATGGCCAGACGAATCCCGGTCTCGCGCAGTTCGACCAGCCGTTCCAGGTGTCGAGGATCTATGTCTACGGCGATGCTCTCGGTGATCTCCAAGACCAGCTGGTCGCGGGAAGCCAGCGGTATCGACCACGGCGCATATCTGGGCTGCGAGGTCTGACTGTTCGAGTTGGCGTCCTGAGAGATTCACGTGCAGCTCGAGGTCTTCGGGCAGGTCACCTCGAGCCCACCATTGCGCCACTTGGGTAGTGGCCTGCCTGACGACCTCGAGACCCAGCTCGACGATCACGCCCGTCTCCTCGGCCAAGGCAATGAACGAGCTGGGCCCCAGCAGACCCCGGGCCGGGTGGTCCCACCGCACCAGCGCCTCGACGGCGACGGTGCGTCCCGTGGAGAGCTCGACTATGGGTTGGTAGTGGCAGACGAACTGGCCCGGCGCCGAGACACCCCGCAGATCCTGGATGATCTCGAGGCGTGCCACCACGGACTCTCGCATCTCCTCCTCGAACTGACGGAAGGTTGCCTTGCCGTTCGCCTTAGCTTCGTAGAGGGCGGCATCGGCATCGGCGAGCACCTGTTCGCCTCGCGCCCCCGGCGCGGAATCGGCGTGGGCGACCCCGATGCTTGCCTTGGTGAACACCTGGCGCCCGTCGAGGGGAAATGCGATCTCGAGGGCATCGAGAACCCGGGCTGCCACCACTGCCGCCTCATCGGGTGAGGCCAGACCCTCCATCACGATTCCGAACTCGTCGCCGCCAAGCCGGGCCACGGTGTCTCCCGGCCTGACACAAGCAGAAATCCGCGTCGCTACGCCGACGAGCAACTGGTCTCCGGCGGGGTGACCGAGGCTGTCGTTGACGGTCTTGAAGTCGTCTAGGTCGATGAAGAGCACCGCTGTCCGTTCACCAGTCCGGCGGCTCCTCTCCAACGCGTGGTCGACACGATCGCCGAACAGTCGACGATTGGCCAGGCCGGTCAGCGGATCGTGCAGTGCCTGGTGGCTGAGCTCGGCTTCTCGAGCGGTCAACTCGCCGACCTTGACCTCCAAAGCCTGGGTGAGCGAACGGTTCTCCCACATCTCCATCAGGTGACGGACCACGATCAGCGCCGCCACCACCACGATCACCACATCGAGAAAGGCGTCGCCCACATGCCCGGTCGAGGCCAGGACCACCCGCACCACCATGGCGATGCAGGCCAAGGTCAGGGGCACCGCAGACCTGCGGAACGACCGCTCCATTCCCGGGGTCAGCCGAACACCTTCGACGCCTCGCGGATACCGCAGCGAGGCCACGAGGAGCAGCAGGTGACCTCCAACCCAAGCCCCGTCTGCCAGCGAGAGATCGGCTTCGATGCCCTGGGGATGCCTGCCACACGAAATAGCTGTCTGCCAGCCCCAGCAGAGACATGGCTCCGGCGAGGGCGACGATTGGCATGGTGCCCCCACGCTGGGAGCGCACTAGGACCATCAGGATCGACGACACGATCACCAGGGAGCCAGCCGGGTAGACCAAGCTCAGAGCGACCAGCAGGCGGCCTCCCTCGCCCGTGTCCCAACCCGGCGCCAGCACCAGCGGCCAACTGATGGCCACCAGTGACCCAGCGATAATCAGGCCGTCCACCACCGCCACCAGCCGGGTCGATGCCGCCACCTTCGGAGTGATCGACCACACACCGATCAAGGCCAGCGGGATCGCGGCGATGTAGCCGATGTCTGCCACCGACGGGAACGGGGATCCGACCCCGACCACGTCATAGGCGGTCCAGACCAGTTGGCCCGCAGACCACGCCGCCGCAGATGCCCCGAGAAACGTCCATGCCCGACCATCCACCCGGGTGGGCGAACGCTTCACCGCCCACCAACACCCGGTCGCGGCCGCTGCTGGCACCAGGGCCTGCAACAAGTTCGACGACACCAGACTGGCCCGGTCTGACAGCAGCCCGCTGAAGGTGACCGCCGCCCAAACTGCAACCCAAACCAGGGCGATACGAACAAGGACTGAGCGGTCGGGAAGCGTCATGGGTACGGCTGACCCAGCGCGACTGTTGCTCCGGGCGGACGCCACGATAGGCGCCCCTGCCACTCCCACCGCCGTCAGCATTTCTCAGGCCGCCTCGGGGCCGGCCCGGGTTGGGTCGGTGGTTTGGGCCGGGTCTTCTCCGCTGCGAGTTCGGTCATCGCTGCTCGCCGACGGCCACGACCGGGCCGTCCCCGGTGGGTTCTTCGGGTCCGGCACTTGCTCTGATGCTGGGTCCAACTCAGGGTCTAGTGGCTCAGGTGGTGACGGTTCACCGGACTGGTATTGGGGTGCAACCCAGTTCGGATCTTGGCGGAAGTGGATATTGGCGGCGTCGATACGTTCGCCGAATGGGTGCCGGTACGGCCCGGTGTTGATACCGGTGCTGGTACCGGCTGCCGCGGCGACGTGACCGCTGGTGAGATCGGGTGGTTTGGGAGTGCCGGTGGGACGGAGTGGGTACCCCCACTGATCGGCGAAGCAGAGACCTTCGGGCTGGTGGCGTAGATCTGCGTTTCCCCAGATCTGTAGGCCTCCGAGGTGGTGGAGCCGGTGATGCCCTCGGCACAGGGTGACAAGGTTGGCTGTGTCGGTGGGGCCACCGTGTTCCCAGTGGGTGATGTGGTGGATGTCCAGCCCGAAGCGGCGGCCACAGCCCGGAACGGCACAGCCACCGTCTCGATGCTCGATCAGGCGGCGGATCCGGCGGGGCACAATCCGCTGATCTCGACCCAGGTTGATCGGGGTGCCATCTCGTTCGAGCACCGGGCACAGCTTGGCGTCACAGGTGTGGAGCAGTCGAAGGTGCTCGGGCAGTACCGGGCCCAAGTGGAACGACAGCACGTTGGAGCCCCCGGAATTGGGGCTGGCTTCGAGATGGGCATAGATCCGGTAGCGATCTGAAGACGGGAACCTCACCTGGCCCGCGGCCAACGATGTCTCGGCCATGGCCAGCAGGCCATCCACCAACGACACCCGTGGTGGAGTTGCCCCTTCGGGAAGGCCAGCGCTGGCCTGGTTGAACAGATCGTCTCGGGCGGTCTTCACCGCGTGGTGCAGCAGGGCACCCTCGTCGGCCGGAAGGTGACCGTTGAACCACCACGACCCGTCTTCGTTCTGCCCCATGGCCCAATCGCGCCGTTCCTCAATTAGGCGTGTTCGTTTCGGCCCGGTCGGGTTCGTGCCAGTGTCGGAACCAGAGTCGGAGCCAGAGTCGGAGTTGGAGTCGGAGCCCGCACCGTTGGCGCCGCTGTCGGTTGGTTCGTTGCCGGGCGGGTCATCGGTTGCCATGGCATTCCCAGTACTCGCCTCGGGCGCACCGGTGGCCTCTGGGGCTGGCTCGGGATCTGGATCGAACGCAACCTTGGGCAACGTGCGCTGAAGCTGTGAGACGGTTGCCTGCGGAGCGAACTCCATCACCGACGTCTCGTAGGAAGCGGGGACGTGGCGGGCTATCAGCGCCGCCTGGGCTAGAGACAGAGATCCATCGCTCAGCGCCGCGGTTGTGAGCGGCAGCTCTCGGTACCGGCGCGCCAGAGCGACGACTCCGCGCACCGATGCCGGCGCCATCGACGTCTTCCACCCAAACCAGTGCTCTGGCGAGTGGATCCCCCACCCGGCCCAGAGGTTGCGGTCCAAAGCATCGGCCATCAGCTCGACCATGCGCCCGTTGATTGCATTGGCCATGCCGCACAGCTCGGCCAACTCGCCCTCAAGCGACTTCAGCGCCTCATTCGACACCTTCACCTGTGGTGGCGGAACGAACATGTGTTCGATCATAGCCATGCCTCTAAGTGCCTTGCAACCCTTTACATGATCTTTTCGGTGGAGCCCCGACCGCTGGCCAGATCGCTGCCTCCCCGACTCGAACCACAGCTCGAACCACAGCCCGAACCACGGCTCGAACCACAACTCGAACCACGGCTCGAACCCGCCACGAGTCGGCGCGGAGTCGTCAGGTCCGGGGGTGATAGCGCATGGCTACAGCGCCCGAGCGGAACTCCTGGCGCCCGACGAGCTCGAGCTCCAACCGTTCGCCCAGCCCGTCGAGCAGCCTGGGACCGTGGCCCGCAACTACCGGGAGGACCACGAACTCGTACTCGTCGATGAGCCCGAGATCGGCCAGGGCCAAGGGAAGGGTGACCCCACCTACGAACAGGCCGTCTCCCGGTTCGGCCTTGAGCCGGCGAACCGCGTCACCCAGATCTCCTTCCACCGGCTCGGAGTTCCAGTCGAGGTGATCCAGGGTGGAAGACACGACGTACTTGGGCACCGTGTCGATGTTCTCTGCGAAGGCGATATCGCTGTCGTCCATCCATTCGGGCCACTCCCCCGACGGCGGTCTGCGCCACGCCTCCTCCATCATTTGATATGTCACTCGCCCGAGCACCATGGCATCGGCCCGTGCCACTCGCTCCGCCCAGTAGCGGTGCAGCTCCGCATCCGGGATGCCGGCCCGATGGTCGACGCAGCCATCGATGGTGACGTTGATGGAGCAGCAGAGCGGTCTCAATGGGGCCTCCCGGGTCGGTCGACGGTCTAGTCGGCGGCGGCCCGGCGTGTCGGCGTGCCTCGATCGGAGATGCCGTGGGCGTCTGGCATCTGGTCGACCCAGCCGAGCCGCACCCTTTGAACACCCGCCCTTGGGAGCTCTAGGACCCTAGGGTCCTGGCCCATGACCGTTTTGAAGATCAATGCCATTCGAGTTCCGCCGCAGGCCGGCGAAGAGTTGGAGCGTAGGTTCGGGGCCCGGGCCGGGGCAGTCGAGAAGGCCAGAGGGTTTCTCGGGTTCCAGCTCCTTCGGCCGGTTCAGGGCGAAGACCGCTACTTCGTCGTCACCCATTGGGAGGACGAGGAGTCCTTCGCCGCGTGGCGCGACGGTGACGCCAGAGCCGCCCACGCCGGCGAGCAAGCCAAGCCCGTGAGCACCGGCGCCGACCTCCTCGAGTTCGAGGTCGTGATGGACGTGAAACCCTCCATCTGATCAGCCCAACTGCAGGCATGCCTGCTACCATGAATTGATGGCGCAGCTGACGATTCGAGCATCTGACGACCTGATCGAGAGGGTCAGGACCTCGGCTGCCGACGCTGGGCGCTCGATGAACGACTACGTCACCTCGATCCTCGATGCCGTCACCGATCCCGATCTTGCCGATTCGCCCTCGGAGCGGGTTCGGGAACGATTGAGGCGCGCCGGCCTCTTGGCCACGCCAGCTCGCCTACCGGGGAACAGACCTCCAATGGAGGCCATCGCCGAGGCGGGGGCCCGGGCCGCTACCGGTCGGACGCTCAGCGATCACGTTTCCGATCAGAGGTGACCGTATTCGCCGATTCGTCGGCGCTGGTCAAGCTGTACGTCCCTGAGGTCGACCACGAGGTGGTTCGGGCCATCGCAGACCCGGTGGTCATCTCCAGCCTGGCTCGGGTCGAGGTACCGGCCGCGTTCTGGGGAAAGGTCCGAGCCGGCGAGTTGAGCGTCGACGATGCCAACGTCCTGGTGAGAGCATTCGAGCACGACTTCCACGGAGACCACGCTGACGACCCGGCTTTTGCGGTCGTTTCATGTGACGAGGCGACGCTGGTCGAGGCGGCCCGTCAATCGGCCCGCCACCGCCTGCGCGCCTACGACGCAGTCCAACTGGCATGTGCCATCGCAGTGCGAAACGCGGATCCCTCCGCCCGGGCAATGGCGGTGTTCGACAAAGGTTTGCGAAGCGCAGCGATAGCCGAAGGCTTCACCCTCGTGGGTTGAGACAAAGGGGTGGGGCTTTGGTGACGGACCCCCAATCAAGCTGGGTGGCTCATGAAGGTGGAACTACCAGATCCTGAGTCCGCTATCAGCGAACTCACAGAAACCTCACAAGTGGCGCACCGGTTGCACTCCTAGCGTCGAAGGCACAAGACGTGTTCACCCGACGCATCTTGTATCCCCCAACCGAGCAAGGATCGCAGTGATGCCGAAGAGTTCGAAGAAGATCACCAACGCGCGGGCTGCGGCCATGTCGGGCCTCGTCATGTTGTCGGTACTGGGTGGGTGCTCGAGCGATTCGTCCAGCAACGAGTCCGCCGGGACCGGCTCCTCCACAACATCGGCAGCGACAGATACGACGTCCACCACGGCCACGACGGCAACGCCGTTAACCGACGACACCAACTGGGATGACCTGCCCACCACCGAGGTGACCTTGACCGGTGAGGGCCTGGCTATAACTGATGCTGGGACCTACGTGCTGGCCGGATCAACGACCGGACAGGTCACGGTGGACACCGATGGCGCCGTGCGGGTCGTGCTCGATGGCGCGACCATCGAGAGCGCGGTCGGTCCGGCGATCGAGGTGGTCAGTGCGGACACCACCGTCTTGGAGATCGTCGAGGGCACCACCAACACCGTCTCCGACGCCGCCACCCGCACCGACGAAGAGATCGACGGCGCCATCTACTCAGCCGACGACCTACTCATCAGCGGCAGCGGCACCCTCGAGGTCACCGCGAACTTCGCTGACGCAATCGTGGGCAAGGACGATCTGACCATCGAGTCCGGAACGATCAACGTGACCAGCGTGGACGACGGGATCCGCGGCAAGGATTCGCTCATCGTCGTTGGAGGCACGATCGCCATCGACGCCACCGGCGACGCCATGAAGGCCAGCAACGACACCGACCTGGGCAAGGGCCAACTCGTCATCAGCGGTGGTGACATCACGATCACCACGGGCGACGACGCCATCAAGGCCGAGCAGCATCTCTCGATCACCGGTGGCACGATCGACGTCGTCGAGTCGGTGGAGGGCATCGAAGCCCCGGTGATCGTCATCGACGACGGTGACATCTCCATCAACGCATCCGACGACGGGATCAACGCCGCGGCGTCGGACATCATCACGACTGGTCTGAGCATCACGATCAACGGAGGCCGCATCACGATCGTGATGGGCCCCGGCGACACCGATGCGATCGACAGCAACGGCGACCTCACCATCACCGGTGGTGTCCTCGACATCACCGCCCAGTCCGCCTTCGACTTCGACGGCACCGGAACCCTCACCGGCGGCACGATCACGGTCAACGGTGAGAGCGTGACCGAGCTGACCAACCAGATGATGGGCGGCCCCGGCGGTGGCGGCCGACCGGGCGGCGGTGCCGGTGGCGGCAACTGAGAAGGCCGCCTGCCGAGGCGGAGGTTCTCGCCCGACGTACGCCACCCCGTCGGCCAGACCTAAAGAGTGGGCATCGTTCGGAGATCCGCACATGAGCGCGACCGACCCCAGATGCGCCAGACGTCGCATGGTTGCTACGATCGTCGCATGACCGACGTCGCGGTGCGTGACCTCAGGAACAACACTCGACAGGTAATCGAACGGGTCAACGCTGGCGAGACCATCACGATCACCGTGGATGGCCGTCCGGCGGCCGAGCTACGCCCCGTGGGCACCCGTCCGCGCTTCACCGACCGTCAAACGTTCGCGTCGTCGATCCTCTCCCAACAGGCCGACCCCGGCCTTCGCCATGATCTGACCGAGTTGGCCCCTGACACCACCGACGATCTCAAGTGGTGACCCTGGGCCTGGCCGACACCAGCGTGTTCATCGCCCGGGAGGTCGAGCGAGCGATCGCCGTCGAGGACCTTCCAGACCACCTCGCCGTATCCGCCATCACGATCGGTGAGTTGCGGGCCGGCGTGCTCGCCGCTCCCGATACCGCCACCGCGGATCGGCGGCTGAGCACCCTGCTGGCAGCAATGGCTCTCGAACCGATCCCGGTGGACGACTCGGTCGCCGCGGCGTGGGCGCGTCTCAGACTCGAACTCCGCGACCGTGGGCTGCGCCTAGGAGTGAACGATTCATGGATCGCCGCCACCGCCATGGCCCACGGACTGAGCATCGTCACCCAGGACACCGACTACCACGAGATACCGGGGCTCGCAGTCATCAAGGTGTGAACCCCATGCCCTCAGCGGCCGTTCCCGGAGGGTTGTCGCTACAACCCATCTCCATATACCCTCGGGGGTATGTGCAGACGAGTTACGTGCAAGAAGTGCGGCAAGCCGGACTGGCGGGGTTGTGGGGCTCACGTGGAGCAGGTGCTCGGCGACGTTCCAGCCGCTGACCGTTGTCGGTGCGCTGTTTCCGAGGCCACCGATCCCCATTCTCGAGCGCCCGAAACGTCCGGGGCGGGTGGGCCCACCAAACAGCAACGGTGGTGGCGAAGGTGACTCGGACGCCTGGGGGGTGGTGGGCTTGGAGCGTTGGCGTTCCGGCCGATCCGTGGACCTCGAAAGACAGACGAATCAGGCTGGGTCGAGGATGACGACCGGGATCACGCGGCTGGTGTTGGCCTCGTACTCGGCAAAGCCGGGGTAGTCGTTCTTCTGCTTGGTCCAGATCGGGTCCCGCTCATCGACATCGGCCGTGCGGGCCCGGAAGCTCAGGGTGTCGGTTCCGACTTCAGCACTGACGTCGGGGTGGGCGACGACGTTGCGGTACCAAGCGGGATGGCTGTCGGCGCCGGCATTGGACGCGAACACGGCGATGCGACCATCTCCGAGGTCTTGGTACATCATCGGGTTGACGCGCCCGAGGCCGGACTTGGCGCCGGTCGTGTGGAGCAACAGGAGCGGTGCGCCTTCGAAGTTGCCGCCGACCTTGCCGGCGTTGTTGCGGAACTCCTCGATGATTTGGGCGTTCCAATCTTGCGTCTCGCTCATGTCAGATCTCCTTGCCAGTTCGGCTTCGCGTGGCGGCGCTGGGGGTGCGTGTACCAGGGAGTGCGGGTGGCTGGTGGCCCGTGGCTCGGCGTGCTGCGTGGGTCACCAGGCTCCGACAACTTGGCCACGTCGACGGTACCGCGGTCTTGGGGCTTTGGTTTCGGCTGCAGGTCGCAGTTGGTTGGGCATCATCGGCAGCCGTCAGCGGCGCTTCCGATCCTGTGATCCTGTGATCCTGTGATACCGTGACTCGGTGAAGAACATCACGGTGTCGGTACCCGACGACGTCTACGCCCGGGCGCGAGTGCACGCCGCTGAGGCCGGCACATCGGTGAGCAACCTGGTCGCCAACTTCCTGCGCACCGTGGCCACCGACACCGACGACGAGTTCGCCCGGCTGCTGACACTCCAACGCCAGGTCCAGAACTCCGTTGCGGGGTTCTCGGTCCGAGACAACGTCTCGCGCGACGAGGCGCACCACCGTGCGCTTCGTTGACACCAACGTCCTGCTCTACGCCATCTCCGACGACCTGGCCGAGGCGGCCAAGGCCCGCATCGCCAACGAACTCCTGTCCGCCAGAGACCTCGTGGTGTCCGCCCAGGTCCTCCAGGAGTTCTATGTGCAAGCAACCAGGCCCAGCCGCCCCGGTCGCCTGAGCCATGAGCAGGCCGCCGCACTGGTCAGCAGCTTCTGCCGATTCCCCGTCCAGGCCGTCACCACCGAGGTGGTCCTTGCTGCCATGTTGACGAGCCACCGCCACCAGATCTCCTACTGGGATGCAGCCATCGTGGAAGCAGCACGGGTGAAGGGCTGCGTCACGGTGCTGTCCGAGGACCTCAACCACGGTCAGAGCTTCGATGGCATCCAGGTATTGAATCCGTTCCTGGAACCTGCCGCGTGAGATAGACCACCCTGCCTCGACGACCGGACGACCTCGGTTCGATCACAACCCCACCGCGCCCGGCACCGGTTCGATCCGATCGGCGGGCTCGAAGCCGAAGACCCGACCGTAGAACCACAGTTCAGCCTCCAACGCCCGAACGATGTTCTCGGCTTTTCGGAACCCGTGCTGTTCGCCCTCGAACAGTAGGTAGGCGTGGGGAATACCCTTGTCCGCCAACGCGGCCACGATCATCTCGGCCTGGTTTGGAGGCACCACCTCGTCCTCGCTGCCTTGGAACACGATGAGCGGCCGGTCGAAGCCGTCGGTGTGGTTGATCGGTGATCGGGCTTCGTAGACGGCGCGAGCCTCAGGCCATGGGCCGATGAGCCCGTCGAGGTAACGACTCTCGAACTTGTGGGTGTCGGTGGCCAACGCAACCAGATCGGCCACCCCGTAGTGGCTGGCACCAGCCTTGAACGTGTCGTGGAAGCACAGGGCGGCAAGCGTGGTGTATCCCCCGGCGGACCCTCCACGGATGGCAAGTCTGTCGGCGTCGACCAGACACTCCGCGGCCAGGTGTTGCGCGGCCGCAACCGCGTCGGCCACGTCGACGAGACCCCAGGCACCGTTCAAGAGCTCCCGATAGGGACGGCCGTAGCCGGTCGATCCCCCGTAGTTGACGTCGACCACCGCAATGCCCCGCGTCGTCCAGAACTGCTTGGCCAGATCGAGTCGGTGACGAGCGGCAGATGTGGGACCGCCGTGAATGGTCACGATCAGCGGCGGCAGCTCCCCCGCAGGGGCGGCCACGCCTGGATTGGTTGGCGCATAGAAGAGCCCATGGGCGATACGGCCATCGGCGGACGGGAACGAGACGTGGCGGGGTACCGAGATCAGGCCTGGGTCAAGGCCGAGCTGGCGCGGCTCACGCAGCGCCACGGGGCTCGCCGTGGTCATGGTGCTCGCCGCAGTCATAGGGCTCGCCGCAGTCATGGGGCTCACGCCAGCCAGGTCGAGGTGGTAGGGCAACGGCTCGCGGCCAGGTGACGCCGCCACGATCACCGCCGTCGACGGGGATGGCCCGGCAACTACCTGTGATACCTCGGTCACGTCGAGGTCGAGTGGGGTCAGCACCCCGTCGGGGCCGATCACGGCGAGGTGGTCGGCCCCATCGCGTGTTGCCGACACCACGAACCGGCCCGGGTCGATCTCGGCCCACCATCGAAGACCGCCGACCCACAGCGGACCCCCGATCTCTGCTTCGAGGCTGCCCGCCACCAACGGTTCGGCCCGTGCCGACGCTCCCAGCACGTCCCACGTGCCGCCGTCACGGCCATCACCGTCGAGCGCCGCGGCGGGGAGGCGCCACGGGTTCCACCAACCGTTGCGATCGGTGCAGAACACGAGGTCACCCGCGGCCGTGAAACCGGGCTGGACCACCGATTCTCGGGGTCCGCCGGCAACCGTCACCGTCCATTCGACATCGGTTGGCGTACCCGACCCGTCACGCAGCAACCTGCCCACCACGAGCTCGGTGGAGTCCCAAGGCATGTTGGGGTGGTCCCACTGGAGCCACGCCAGACGACCTTCGGTCACTGCCGGTGTGTGAACGAAGTCGGGCCCGCTCACCAACACCTGCACTCGTGTGGGATCGGTGGCGGCGGAACCGTCGAGCGGTACCGCCACCAGGTCGATGGAGGCTTCCCCGTTCACGTCGACCACCGACGGGTCGTGGTTCTCCCGAACGCAGACAAGCCACCGGTCGTCGAGCCAGGTCGGTTCGCTCCAACGCAGTCCTCGAGCCACGGCCGGCTTCGGGGTGAGCGCCACCGCGCCCTCATCGTCAGACCGGTCACCGGACCCGTCACCGACCTGCCAGCGGTACAGCCGCTGATCAGACCAGTCGGCGAACACCACCGTGCCGTGGCGCACGTTCCAGGATCCCCCGCCGTACTCCATCACCGCGGTTCGAGCGTTCCAGTTGCGAGCTGTCCCCGACGGATCGAACGGTGGGAACAGATCAACCGCCGGTCCGTCTCCACGACGCACCACGAGTTGGTAGCGGCCGCCCTCGCTCGGGCGCTGTTCGTTCCACCAGACGTCGGTTCCGTCGACGCGGACCTCCGAGACCCCCGCTGCCCCCTCCACCAGTCGAGAGGCGGTGATGGGCGAGGGCCACGATCCGAACGGAACGACTTTGATCGAGCTCATCTGGTGAGCCTGCCAGAGCCTCCCCATCGAACGCGACGATCTGTCGAACGCGACGATCTTTCCTTTGACCCGTCCACGCTCAGCCGCAGTTCCGTGGACCTCGGCATGCCCCACGCGTGGACCTACCGAGACGCCGAACAGCCGCTTCGGATCGGAAGGTCCTAATATTCCACTTGATGCTGGAAATAAGTTGCCGGGCGGTGGTCCTCTTGTCGGCCATCGGTTACCGCGGAGGTCGATACTCACCGGTCGACGAAACGAACTGCCGTGTGTGACCACTGCGGGTGTCGGGCTTATGCCCCGATCGCCGAGCTAACCGCCGAACACGAGGAGATCCTGACTCTGGCGTGGTCTCTGGTGGAGGCCACCCGCCAGGAGCGCCAACCTGATCAGGAAGTGGTGGACCACCTGCTGGCGCGCCTCGACGTGCACGTGGC
Organism: Microthrixaceae bacterium; assembly: GCA_016702505.1. Taxonomy (NCBI): domain Bacteria; kingdom Bacillati; phylum Actinomycetota; class Acidimicrobiia; order Acidimicrobiales; family Microthrixaceae; species Microthrixaceae bacterium. The sequence goes on along the minus strand of JADJDU010000010.1, from coordinate 14,915 downwards.
CAAAGAGGAGTACGGGTTGTACCCCGAGCTGGCCGAACTGTCGGGCCTCGGCGAGGCAGAGAACGCCAAGTTGGAAGAGGAGCACCGGGTGATTAGTGACGCCATCGTGGCCGGAGCTTTCGACCACCACGCCTACTACGCCCTCGCCGCCCACATCGAGGTCGAAGAGCTCGAGCTGTTCTCAACCGCCATGTTCCTGTTCGAGGACCCGGAGTGGTCCGACTTGGAAACGGTCCACGCCTCGGCCAACAACGGTGCTCAGGTCCCCGTCGTCGACTACTCCGAGATCCAGGCCAACCCGCGCCCCAACCCGCCGTCGGACTGGTGACCCCCATTGGTCAGTGCCTCCGAGGACAGTGACCTCGATCGAAGCCAGACGCCGGTACCCAAATCGCGCCCGTGCTCAACGCAGCGGTAACCCGGGACTCGCAGTCATCAAGGTGTCGTCGGACCGAGAGCGTGCCCCGCTTCGACGCACCGCCACGCGAACTCGGCCGACTGCGTGAGATAGCGGCTGCGGGTGACCGAACCGGTCTTCTCAGCCCCTGTAGGTGAAGCCCCAAAGACCTGACCATTCTGTAGGCCCTCTCGCCGGCGCTGGGCCAAGGAGTGAGCGCGACCGACCGGTTGAGCAGCCAGGGTGGTCGATATAAATGGTGCCCACAGGCCTATTACTGTTGTATTATTGCGTCATGGCGAAGCGTCAGGTCTCCCCAACTCCGGAGGCTGCCGAGGCCATCCGCGTCCTCGGGCAACAAATCCGGATCGGCCGCCACCGGAAGGGTTGGTCAGCAGAGAGCCTCGCGGCCCGCATCGGAGTGTCTCCGCGGACGGTGACCTCGATCGAAGCCGGAAGCCCAGGCACATCTATCGCCACCGTGCTCAACGCCGCGGTAACGGTCGGGGTGAGGATCTTCGGTGCCGATCGCGACGAGCTCGTGGCCATGCGCCGTCGAGGCGACGAGGTCATCGCCCTGTTACCCGGCAGAGTGTTCGAGAAGAGTGGCGACGATGCCATCCCAGACTTCTGAGGCGTACGTCTGGCTGTGGCAACCAGGTTCCTCAGAGCCGGTGGTCGCCGGCATTGTGCAACGGGCCCGGGACCGGTATCGCTTCGCCTACGCACCGAGCTACCTGGCGCGCCATGACGCCATCAGCCTCTACCAGCCTGAACTGCCACTCGGTCCGGGTTGGATCGAGCCTTCAGGCGGCCTCACCATCGCAGGAACGCTAAGAGACGCCGGACCCGACGCCTGGGGACAGCGGGTGATCATTCAAGGACTCTTCGGTAACGCCGATGCCGTGGACCCCGGCGATGTCGACCAGGTCACATACTTCCTCTCGTCTGCGTCGAACCGGATCGGTGCGCTCGACTTCCAGGAATCGCCGGTCACCTACGTAGAGCGTGAAGGATCAGCCACCCTCGACGAGCTCCATGGAGCGGCTCGGAACCTGGCGGACGGACGGGACCTGACGCCCGAGATGGCCACGGCACTGGTCCACGGCACATCGGTGGGCGGTGCCCGCCCCAAGGTGACGATCACCGACGGAGACAGGGCCTACATCGCCAAGTTGTCGACGTCGACCGATCCCTATCCAGTCGTGAAGGCCGAGGCCGTCGGGCTCGAACTCGCCCGTCGAGTCGGCATCGACGCCCCCTCTTCGATTATCACCTCTTCGCTCGGCCACGAGATCTTGCTGGTTGAGCGCTTTGACCGACCCGGCGCTGGATGTCGCCAGATGATGGTCAGCGGACTCACGATGCTCGGGCTCGACGAGATGAACGGTCGCTATGCCACCTACCCGGACCTACTCGACGTTCTCCGCCGCCACGGAGCCGACCCGAACGTGGGCAAGCGCCTGTTCGAACGGATCGTGTTCAACGTCGCCATCGGCAACAACGACGACCATGCCCGTAACCACGCCGCCTTCTGGGACGGCGAGAGCCTCGACCTCACGCCGGCTTATGACCTCTGCCCGCAGGCACGAACAGGTGAAACCTCGGCCCAGGCCATGGCCATCGACCGCACTGGCAACCGAGACAGCTCGCTGCGATTGTGCGTCGAAGCGGCGCACATCTACGGCGTCGACCGCCGGGAGGGGCTAGATGTGATCGGGGCCCAAGTGGAGGTGATTCGGGAGGCTTGGGACGACGTGGCGGACGCGAACCGCCTCACCATCGCCGAGCGCAACTACTTGCTCGGCCGCCAGGTCCTCAATCCGTCGACCTTCTACGACCTGCCGACGGCCTAGTGATGTCGTACCGGTCTTCGTTGGTGGCGTGCTTCGTATCGAGCGACGAGACACCATCACCGGGTCTGCGGAACCCCACCCGTCTCCAGGCTGGTTCCATCTACTTCTGTGCGGCCGAGCCAGGGCGGCGAGCGTCGTAGTCGGTGCGGCATCGTGCAGTGGTCTCGGGCATTGACGGACCTTCTGTCACGCTCCCGGCTGGGCATAGCCGTGGACATCGCCGATCACGTCATAGGTGGTCACGCCCTGTTGTACACCGGACCGGTGACCGCCATGCCACCTACCCCTCAGCAGCAACTCGACACGGCGCCGGGGCCGGTACCGATGGCGACCGACTCGGTGATCGACTCGCTGACCGCTGTTGGGGCGCAGCACTGGGTGGGCTCGTCGCCGGTGCGGATGGAGTTGGTCATCTGCTCGGCGTCGCCGGTCTTGACGTACCACTCCCATGGGGCGCCGTCGGGGTCGGTGACCCAGGTCTCGGTCTTGAGGGCGTAGCAACACGTGGTGTCACCCACACCGGTGGTGTTGATTCCGTCAGCCGACAGCCGGCCCTCGGCGGCAACGACCTCCTCGGCCGTGGCGACCTCGACGCCGAGGTGGTTGAGGGTGCCGCCGCCTTCACCTTCGATCAGCACGAGCTTGAGTGGCGGCTCGTCGATGGCGAAGTTGGCGTAGCCGGGCTTGCGCTTGTTCACCTCGGTGTTGAACAGCTTCGAGTAGAAGGCGACGGCCTCGTCGATGTTCGAGACGTTGAGGGCGAGCTGCACACGTGACATGAGGATCCTCCTGATAGATTCACGATTGTCGATACGTTGACTATAATGATACATCGACAGATGTCAATGTGACCCGCGGAGGATCTTCGATGACCACGGCACCGAGCAAAGACACCACCGACCCCGCGGTGTGCTGCGCGCTGCTGTCCGAGGCCCCGCTCGCCGAGACCGACGCCGTTGCGCTCGCCCACATCTACGCCTCGCTCGCAGACCCGGTCCGGCTGCGGCTGCTATCCATGATCGCCGCCGCCGGGGAGATCTGCTCGTGCGACCTGACCGAACCCCTCTCCAAGAGCCAACCGACGGTCAGCCACCACACGAAGATCCTCGCCGATGCCGGGCTGATCTCCGGAGACAAACGAGGCCGCTGGGTCTACTGGCGCGTCGAACCCACCCACGCCAGGTTCGTCCAACAGGTCCTCACCGGCTGACTTCACCGGCAGCTTTCATGTCGGATCGTGGTCGCGAATCGCGGTCTACCTCGAGGCCATGACGTGGGCAGACTGGACCCGTGAAGTCGATCAACGTCCGCGACGAGAAGGCCCCGATTAGGTCGTCGCCGCCGGGTTCGCGCTCCTGCCGACCAACGCGGAACCGCACTGGTCGGAGATCCTTCCGGAGCCGACCCCAGCCCACTTCGACAGGGTGCGCCAATTGTTCCGCGGTCCGATCAAGAACCCAATGTGGATAGGCCCCGGAGCGCCGCAGCATGGTCACCGTGAGCAAGAGTCCGGACCTTTCCTACGACCCAAACGAGATTGGCCCGGACTGCGTTGTCGAGTGCTGGATTTCCCACGGCCCACGAGCTGACGATCCAACCTTCGATCCCCAGCCCGGCGAGATCGTGTCGCTCATCGACGACGACGATGAACCTCTTCGCGGCCGAGTGTTCCGCCGCGAAGGAAACCTCGTCTCGGTACAGGTCATCCTTCCCGCCGTTGTCTCTCAGACCGCCTAGGACCAACGTTACGACCCGCTCACCGCAGGGTTGACAACTGTTGTCAATCAGGCCACGGTGGTTCGCATGGCACAGAGCACGATGAGCTTCGCCCTCCCCCCAGAGATGCGGGACTACATCGACGACCGCGTGCGAGGTGGACAGTTCGGCAACACCAGCGAGTACCTACGAAGCCTGATCCGCCAAGACCAAGAGGCACAGGCCGCTCAGCGCTTTCGTGACCTGATCGCGGACGGTCTCACATCCGGTGATGGGCGGCTGGTCACCGCCGATGTGGTTGCCGAGCTTCGTGAGCGCGCTCTGAACGATGCTGGGTGAACAGGCCCGTCCTTCTTCGGCCACTCGCCGAAGCTGACCTGGTCGAACGCACCCGCTAATACCGCCACAACGCTGGCGAGGCCGTCGGTGTGCGCTTCTTCGACGCTGCACTTGCGGCGCTTGAGTCGATCGCCCAGATGCCCGATGCCGGATCTCCCCGTGCTGGTGAACTGTGCGACGTGCCCGGGCTTCGAGCCCAGCGAGTGAGCAGATTTCCGTGCGCCTGGTACTACTTCGTGGCCGCCGACCACGTCGACGTCGTCCGGCTCCTCGCCGATGCCCACGACCTCCCAGCGATCCTCGGACAGTCGGACCCGACTGAAGACTGACAAGAATCCGGGCTTGGCATCGACCGGATCCCAGCGAAGCACCCCTGTCGCCTCATCAGGGAGATGGGATCCAGTTGCCGTGGAACCCGGCTGGTACGCGGGTGGGTAGGTGGACGTGGGCGACGGGACCTTCACCTGGCGCTGAGGCGTCAAGGACCACCAGCTCGCTGAGATCGGTCGTTCGGTCGTAGACCAACGTGAGGTACCAGCCGTCATCCTCGCCAGCGTCTGCGGCGCGGGGCACGAACACGAACTCGCCCGCCTCTCGCCCGTCTCCCATGTCGACCACCTCCCTCGCTCCGGTGGTGGTGTCGTAGCGAACCAGTCCAGCCGGTTCGGTGAGGCCGGCATCGCCGCCGGACTGCGCGGTGGCCCACCCGTAGCGGTGGGCGCGTCCGACGAGGCGCTCGTCGACGCGAGGGAACTCGAGGGGTAGGTCGTCCAACTGTTCCTCGTCTGCTCGGCCGGTGCCGAGGTCGAGGGTCCAACGCCACAAGGTGGGAGGGCCTTCGTTGGGTCCGCGGCGGTCACTGGCGAACATGCGGGGGTGGCGGACCACGTCGAGCACCACCCGCTCGACGGCTCCGTCGGCGCCGACCACGTCGTGGGCGTTGAGGGGATGGAACACGTAGCAGGGATCCACCTCGAACCACCTGACGTCGGAGGCGCCTCCCTCTCGTGGCAGCAGACCGACCCGGGCGCCGTAGCCCTCGTCCCACACGTAGGGGAACGGCATACCGTTCGTCAGCGCATCGAGGGAGAACGTCACCGGCAGGTCGTAGAGGGCGACGAAGCGTTCCGTGAGCGAGCAGTCGTGCACCATCGGGTTCCCGGGCACGGGCACGTCCACCCGGCGGCGGACTCGCCCGTCGACACCGACCACGACGTACTCCATCAGCTCCGGCCGTCCCCAGTAGTAGTTGACGGCGTGCAGCTCGCCGGTGTCGGGGTCACGCTTGGGGTGGGCGGTGAACCCGTAAGGGAGGGTGCCGTCGAAGTCGCTGTGGCAGACGGTCTCCAACTCGTCGGTCAGCTCGACCGGTCGGGCCCCGGCCTCCACCAGAGCGAAGGTGCGCCCGGCGTGGCCGATCACGTTGGTGTTGGCCGTGTCGAAGAACTGGCGCTCCCCTGGCGCCGGGGGCTCACCCAGCAGCTCGCTCACATTGGTAGAGCGCACCCAGCGGTTCCGATACCACTCGGCTCGGCCCCCTCGCAGCGACAGTCCGTGGACCATGCCGTCGCCCGTGAACCAGTGGTACGTGGCGGTGTCGATCGCGCCGAGCGGGTTGGGGCCATTGCGGACGTAGCGGCCGTCGAGCTCTTCGGGCAGCTCGCCGGTGACCGGGAGGTCGACCGCGGTGTGTTCGGTGGCGATCGGGGCCAGGTTGCCCGAGAGGTAGGGGTTGGTCGGGGTATCCGTGCTCATGGCCCTCATTCCGCAACAGTGTTTGCGAGTCTCTGTTAGGCGTCTGGTCGGATCTCTACCAGACATCTGGTCGGGTCTCTACCAGGCATCTGGCAATGGGTGTCGATCCAACGAGCCTCGGCGGAGCGTCCGTGCTCGGCTCCCCGTCGCTTGAGCTGACGCACGAGCTCGTCATCGAGGTTCCTCACCACCAGCTGCGCCATCTAGACCTCCCAGGCCAGACCAGTGCTATCAGTGATAGCGAGGCACGGCCGCGCCGCACTCCCCTCCGCGGCTTTTCCGCTGTGCAGGAGCGGCGGATCTCAGCTTCGGCGCAAGTGAAGGTCCTCGGGGTTTTCGATCACAACCGTGAGGAGTCGGCGGCTCATGGTGACGGCGAACTCGTCGAAGAACCCTGTTTGGCCCAGGATCATGAAGAACTGGGCATCCCATGGTTCGATGAATCCGACGTCGGTCTTCCATGTGACGAACTCGTCGTCTCGGCCATATCGGTGCAACTGAAGGTCTACCTCGACAAAGGCCGCGGTGACGGTACGGCCACCGATACCCAATTCCAAGGTGTCAGATGCGTTTGCGAGGTCGATGCCTAGTGAGTCGGCAATCCATGCGGCACAAAGGCAGTGTTCGCAGCCACTATCGACGAGGGCGAGCACAGGGTTCGGCTGGTCAGCACTCAGGCGGATCGGCACCGCTGGTCGGAAGATCGGTCGGCCACGACGGTCAGGCTCGAGCTGGACGTACTCGAAGTCCCAGCCCTTCAGCGGGAGGTCAGCCAAGTCCGACCAAGAGAGGCTCGTCTGCTCGGGGAACCCTGACGATCGCGGCGTGGGCGAGGTTCCGGGCACGCATGATGGCGAGCAGTTCGATGGGATCCTCTGCCGAGGCCAAGACGCGATCTGTCACTAGGTCGACTGCAACCACCTTGCCCTCGTACCCTTCGACCTGCAGCACCCGACCTGACATGCCGTTCAGGCTACCAGTGCACGACCCGCACGATCAGCAGCCGCATTGACTCACTCGAAACCTCCGCGTAGGGGGATTCGTTGCCTCATGTAGTTCCTCCGTTTGGGGTGTGGCCCGCTACGCCTGATCGATGGGACTCTCGATGGCGCAACGGCGTGCGGTCACGAACCAGATGGCAACGAAGTACCGGCAGGCGACACGGCCGGAAAAGACACAGATCCTTGACCAACTCGTCGAGTTGACCGGCTGGCATCGCGACTGGGCCCGGGCACAGCTGCGCCAAGCCGGAACGGTCCGTGTCGCCGGGTCCCGCAAGCCCCGGACACCAACGTATTCGGCCCGGGTGGTGTCAGGTCTGGAACAGTGCTGGCAGGTCGCCCGCTGCCCGGCCGGCAAACGCCTAGCGCCGATGCTCGAGACGCTGGTGCCGCTACTGCGCCGCGATGGCGAGCTCGTGCTCACCGACGCAGAGGCCGACCTGCTCGTGGCGATGTCGGCTGCGACGATCGATCGACGCCTGGCGAACTCGAAAGCTGTCGCGGGGTTCACGGGCCGCTCCCACACCAAGCCGGGCTCGTTGTTGAAATCACAGATCCCGATCCGAACCTGGTCTGAATGGGACGAGAACAAACCCGGGTTCGTGGAGATCGACTTGGTCGGCCACGAAGGCGGCAACAGCTACGGCGAGTTCTGCTTCACCCTCACGATCACTGACGTGGCAACGGGTTGGACCGTGAACCGCTCGATCCCCAACAAGGCCGCGATCCACGTTGTCGAAGCGATCAAGCACGCCTCAGCACGGTTCCCGTTCCCGATCCTGGGCATCGATTCCGACAACGGTTCGGAGTTCATCAACTCCCATCTCTACGACTACTGCCTCGCCAACAAGATCACCTTCACCAGGGGCCGGCCCGGCAACAAGAACGACGGCAGCCACGTCGAGCAGAAGAACTGGACCCACGTCCGAAGCCTCGTCGGCTACCTCCGTTTCGACACCCCCGCCGAGCTCAAGCTCCTCAACGAGATCTGGGACCTCGACCACGACTTCACGAACCTGCTGTGCGCCCAACAGAAGCTGATCAGCCGCGAACGTGTCGGCGCCAAGATCATCAAACGCCACGACACCGCGCAGACCCCCCACCAGCGCGCCCTGGCCGCGGGCGTGCTCACCCCAGCGAAGAAGGCCGCTCTAACCCGGGCCCGCAACACCATCCGACCCGGACAACTTCAACGCCGCATCGACCAACGCGCAGCCCAACTCGAACGCCTCGCCCTGTCCAAAACCGCTGCCCCACCCAGACCCATCAACCGGGCCTTCAACAAGCGCGACCGTCCGGAGGTCTTAGGTGAGGCAACGAACTAGCCCTCCCGGAGGTTTTGACATGAGGCAACAGGGCATGTCACCGCCGTTCGCCATCGATTCATGGCGGAAGTCCGCGGACAGAGCCCCCGCTGGTGGTGGGAATCGAGGGTGATCCTCGATGTGTTCAGCCGCTGATTGCGGGCTGATCGGGGTCAGTGTCGCGCGGGTCGTCGAGGAGGGCCATCGAGGTCTCGGAGAGGTAGCGGCGGGCGATGGCCCATTCGTCGTGTTGGTCGGCGAGAACGGCGCCGATGAGGCGGATGGCCGCCCGGTCGTTGGGGAAGATCCCGACGACGTTGGAGCGGCGCTTCACTTCCTTGTTCAACCGCTCGAGGGGGTTGGTCGACCAGATCTTGCGCCAGTGCTCCCGCGGGAACGCGCTGAACGCGGGAACGTCGGTCTTGGCGCCGGACATGAGCGCTGCGGCCTTCGGGAACCGCTCCGCGAGGGTGGCCTCGACGTCGTGCCAGCGCGCGGAGACCTCTTCGGCGGTGCCGAGGGAGAAGATCGACCGGAACGCGGCGGCGACGAACTCGGCGTGGGCTTTGGGGATCGTGGCGAGCAGGTTGCGGGCGAAGTGGACCCGGCACCGCTGCCAGCTCGACCCGGCAAAGCACTTGCGGATCGCGGCCTTCAGCCCGGCGTGGGCGTCGGAGATCACGAGCCGGACTCCGCCCAGGCCGCGGTCTTTGAGCGAGCGCAGGAACCGGGTCCAGAACGTCTCGTCTTCGAGTCGCCGATGTCGACGCCGAGCACCTCGCGGTCGCCGTTGGCGGTGATCCCCGTCGCGATCACCACCGCGCGGGACACGACCTGGCCCAGGGCGTCATCGCGGACGTTGATGTAGGTGGCGTCCAGGTAGACGTAGGGGAACGCTATGTGGCCGAGGGTGCGGCCCCGGAACGCTTCGACCCGTTCGTCGAGGCCAGCGCAGATCCGGCTGACCTCGGACTTGGAGATCCCGGTGTCGACGCCCATCGCCGCGACAAGGTCGTCGACGGACCGCGTCGACACCCCGTTGACGTATGCCTCCATCACCACCGCGTACAGGGCCTGGTCGATACGGCGACGGGGCTCGAGCAGCCCGGGGAAGAACGAACCCTTGCGCAGCTTCGGGATCGTCAACGCCAGGTCCCCCGCCTTGGTAGAGAGCACCTTCGGACGGGTCCCATTGCGATAGGTCACCCGAGCATCGGTGCGCTCCCACGGATCGGCACCGATCTTCTCAGTCGCTTCGGCGTCGATGAGCTGCTGGAGCGCCCACTGGGCGAGCTCACGGACAAGGTCGGTGCCCTCCCCGACGCGGGCGCGTCAAGCAGGTCAGAAACGGCAGACTCAGACAGAGCCATCGGCGTGTTCTCCTTCGTGTGCACTTTGGTAGGTACACATCAAGGATCACGCCGGTGGCTCACCTCATGGTGGACCCGATTCCCACCACGCCAGGGGACTCATACAGTCCGCGGAGCTCCATCAAGCTTCGAATCCGACCCGTCGCATCATCGTGGACGAAACCACAACTCGAACGCTGGTTGGCGGATGCTTGAGCGCACCCCAACCCTTCACGCGACGGATCTGACAGGAGGACCGGAGTCATGGCTCGGGACTCCCATATAGGGGTGAAGACAGTCGAGTTCTCTTGACTATCCGCAGGTCAGGGGTGGTGCCCGGGGCGGGGATCGAACCCGCACGGAGGTTGCCCTCCGGAGGGGTTTAAGCCCCTGAGCTGGCCTTTTTGACGCTGTTTAGTGATTCGCCACGTGGATCCACCCAGAACCAGAGCCGAGCTTTGCGGGGTTCCGCGTGCAATTTCGCCATTCTTCAGTTCTTCGGCGCGTGCCGTCCGCTGCACCCGATGTGCAGCGGTGTGCAGTAGGTGACCACTGGCAGAACCGACCGCGCATAGAGATCCACATGAAGTCGAAAGAGGGTCGAGAACCGTCCTACTCGACGGCCGAAGCCGCCGAACTGCTGTCCATTCCAGCACGGATGATCCGCGACATGGTCCAAGACAACTCACTGCCCGGTTGGACCGACGGTGGACGCTGCCGTGTGTCAGCCCGTGCCGTCGACGCTCGGGTTGCCAAGCGAGCGGCCGAGGCAGCCGCGGCGATGGCAGATGCCGTCGACGCAGAGGGTGTAGAACCTGATTCCACCAGCGTCGACAGCGATCAGCCGACGACCGCGGCCATCGCACCCCGCGCTCCTCGCAGCCTGTTCATCGACGACGTCGAAGACGTGCTCGGCGAACTGCCGTGGCTCATGTCGGTGGCGCAGACCGCTGCGGTGCTCCACATGAGCCGAAGCACGATCGACCAGGCCATAGCCCTCGGGCAACTTCCAACGCGTCAGATCGGACAGCGCTACTACGTCTCGCTCCTCGAACTCGACGCGTGGCTGGCCCGACGGAACGCAGCATGAGCCGACCGATGCAGTTCCGCTCGCCCAAGGGAACCGGGTCCATCTACGAGGCCGGCGGCCTCTTCTACATCCGCTACTCGACCGGTTCGCGCGAGAACCGTCGGCAGTGGTCGAGCCCGCCGTACGCCACCCGAGCCGACGCTGAGCTGGCCCGCGCCGCGAACGCCAAGCCGGTGTCGGCCGACTGGATGGCCAAGACCTGGGGTGAGCACCTCGACGAGTTCGTCCCCCGCCGGATCGGCCTCCTGCAAGCAAACGATCAGTGGTCCTACGCCACGATCCTCCAGCGCTACTACCGCCGACTCGATCCGCTGCTTCGGCCGCTCGGCCGCGTCAGCGCCACGACGGCGCAAGACATCGGCCGGGTTCTCGATGCCCTGTTGGTCGACGGAGTCGCTGAGGGCACCGTGAGGCGCATCAAGTCCGAGGGGGTGACGTGCTGGAAGGGCGCTCAAGCGCTCGGTCTTCCGGTGGTCAACAACCCTTTCGCCGACGCGGTCGTCGACAAGCGCCTGGCAGCCAAGACTGCCAAGACTGCCAAGAAGCGAGGTCGGGTCACCGACGACGACACCGAAGCCCTGACGCATTCGGAGTGGAAGATCCTCCGCGACGCGATGCTGGACGTGTTCCTGAACGGCACCACGCGGACCATCCGCACCGCCCGTTGGGCCCTCCCCGTGATCATCGAGGGCGACACCGGGTGTCGTCGCGGCGAGTCGCTCGGCCTTCGCCTGAACAACGTGAAGCTGGGAGCCAAGCCGCACCTCATCATCGAGGAGCAGGTCAAGGCGGACCACCGGAACGGCGGCTGGGAGCTAGGTGCCCCGAAGACGCTCGCCAGTTGGCGCACCCTGTCGATCGGCCCGGAACTGGCGAAGCTGATTCGGATCCACATCGAGCGCAACAGCTTGAGCGGTCGCGACCTCCTGTTCGCCGATGACAACGGCGACGTGCTGAAGCCCGACTCGCTCACCCGCTGGTTGCCCGGCGCTGCCCGGCGGCTCGGCATCGAGACGCGCTGCACACCCCACGTACTGCGCGACACCCACATCACCCTCCTGCTATCGAAGGGCGTGAACGACGTGCTCGTTTCTGCCCGTGCGGGCCACGGCAGCACCGTGTATACGAGGTCCGCCTCACGAGAAGCACATCGTCCGCACCCACGACGGCCTAGCCGCCGAGTACGAAGCCATCATGCGCGACGTCTAGGCCTACTTCGAGTCAGGGCTTTGCACACGCCAAGGGAGCATCAGGCCCCTTTGAGCCCTTCGAAAGGTTGCTCCGCGCGCAGAGCAGGCGGATGTTCTCGATCGTGGCTTCACCACCACGGGAGAACGGCACGATGTGGTCGAAGTGCAACCCGGTGGTGGCGACGCATCCTCCTACGCAGGTGCCACCATCGCGAGCCCAGACAGCAAGCTCGACGTGCAGCGGGATGTACCTCGAAATCTGCGCGAGAGGACGGAGGCGCCAATCTCGCGGGTCATAGGTATCCGGAGGCTCTGCGATCGGATCGCCAGTGGCGATGTCCGGCATCCCGATGGCGTCGAGGTCGCTCTGCTCCAGCTTCCGGTATCCGTTCTTGCCGAAGTGCTGACCGGCGGGAAGGGCGACATCAAGCGGCCGCATGACGATGGGAGCCCACGCCAGAACTACCCCGGCACTAGGGCGTGTCCGGTGGTAGTCGTTCAGATCGTCCTCGGCGATGCCGTAGGCGTGCCACAGAGCGTCCAGAGCCTCCGCTGTCGACTCGTAGCCGTCTCGAAGGAGCGACCCGACCCGAACCTCCCAGAGGATGCGTCGGGTGTCCGTGTCCCCCAAGTAGACGACATCACCCTCCGCTATCTGGTTGAAGGGCGCTTGGCGGTTCTGCCACATCTGAAAGAAGACCTGATGGGCGAGCACTGGAGCGGGAACGTCCCGGAGTTCGACGAAGTCTCGGCGATTGACCAGATACCGCGCCGGAGACGTGTTCATCGTCCAGGAAGTGCGCGCCGAAGGTTGGCCTGCGGGCTTGCCCGCAGCATCGCTTGCCCGCTCAGGAAACATCGACGCCCCGTGGCCTGCGGCTGTCTCAAGCGCAGTTCGGAGCGAACTCTCATCGAGCCCCTCGACGTCTTCGTAGCCTCCGATCCGACCCGATACCGCGGACATCACGTCGCCCCGGAGTGAGTGCCGGTCCTCCTCCACCACCTCCTCAAGAACTAGGCAATTCGAATCGAGGGCAGGCTGGATTGAAGCCGCGCGAGCGATCACCAGACGCCAGAGCATCCAGGATTCGACGGGTCCCCTCATCCGCTCAGGGCGACCGGCGGCGTCGTCGGATGGGGCTCCAGCTACCACGAGCACCAGGGTCGATTTGGATGGATCGAACGAGTCGGGAAGTGCGGTGCCGACAGCCCACTCGATTGAGTCCGAGCTTGTGATCGAGGCATCGAGTGCCTCTAGGGACTCCGTGGTCCGCGGGTTGATGACGAGGAGCTGTTCAGCCATTCGGGGCCATCGGCCGCAGCACGTCAAACCTGAGCCTTGAGATCAAGGACTGCGCAAGATGCAGCATCTTCTTGACAAGATGTCCCCACGGTTCTAAGTTACCAACATCTTAAGTCGAAGTTGAGGAGTGAAAGCGTGAACCCAGAATCTGAAGGCGGATCGAAGTGATCCTCGTCAACCTGTCGAAGTCGTGGGCAGAGGTCGTGTCCGGCGCCCGTGAGCCCGCCGATGTGACGCTCGGAGATTGGGCTGGCATCACAGATGAGTCAATCGAGCAATGCGCGGACGTGATCCTCGGCGTACATAGAGGCGAGGTCGTGTCGGCCTTCGACATCGAGGCCTGGGACCGCGACCCCGAGTCCGGTCGGGTCCGATTCTCCGGTGCTCCCTCGGAGACCTGGGCTCACCTGGTTGGCACCCCGAACCCTGGGCCCGCGTGGGTGAAGGGCGCAGCCCGGCCGGTGAAGTACCTGGACACCAGGATCCTGACCGAAGGCAGCGTCGAGGTTGAAGCAACCCCCGACGGGTCACGGGCCGTCGTGCGCGGCTTCACCTTGGCCGTGGCGGACGACGGCACCGCGACGGTGATCGCGCCACCCGGCTCCCGAGTGACCGTCATCACCGGGCCAATAGCCGGCTAGCCGTCCGCTGACGACCGAACCAACCAATCACCGGGGGGACCGATGAACGAACACGAATGGCCCACAGCCACCGATGGATACCTGATCGAACGAGTGCCATACCCGACGGGCCTACCGACCAAGACGACGAAGACCTCGACGACCTCCCGCATGGTCACCGGAGACAACCCGCAATGGGGCGCTGCCATCCCGCTCATGTACCGATTGCTAGCCGCTCCTAGTGCGCACCTTCAGTTCCCCGAGGTCCCGCCACCGTCGAATCCCGTCGGAGCGGAGGCGGCGGTCTATGGACGCCTCTGTTCAACCTCCTCGTGACCTCGTTCGGGTGGAGTCGACCCGATCTGGGGAACCCAGTGGTGGATCGAGGCCGGCAAACCAACCCATGACAACCGACTCCGCCTCATCGCCGATCTGTGGGACGCCGACTTGCCAACTCGACGAGTTCCTCCACTGGCTCTGGCACACCACCGGGTGCCCTCTCGACACCTCCGCCTACCGCCTGCTCGATCACGTTCCGAGACGTCACCTGGCCGACGTGGACGACTGGGACCTCTGCAACCACGTGATCACGAACGCCACAGGCTCGATCACCGACATCGGCAAAGACCCGCTCCACCTCACCCGACACATCAGCGCCCTCGAGGCCACAGCCGAACCCGACACCGCCGCCATCTCCTACCGGCTCGGCGAACCAAGGGCCACCCTGCTCCTCGACTGCATGAGCGGTTGGTACCAGGCCCTCGCCGAGCACGGGGCTGCACTCCCGACATCGGCGACAGCTCCTGGTACGTCGACGTCGTGGTCAAGCCGGTGGGGCACCTCGGCACCTTCCGACGCTCACGACAGAGCGGGCTTTGGTTCTCCGACCCCACCATCTGCACGTACTCGGCCTGTGACAACACGGCATGCAGCCCCAACGATCAATCAAGAAGAAGGGAACAAACACAGATGAACATCATCGAACCCGCCGACAA